>JAYRKO010000455.1:0-2902 GCA_041905745.1 Tagaea sp.
GTCGTCGACGATGCGCTGAAGCAGGGCACGCATATCGGGCCCGTCGTCGACAAGTCGCAGCTCGATACCGACCTCGAATACATCAAGGTCGCGCAGTCGGAGGGCGCCAAACTCGCGTGGGGCGGGGAACTCCTCAATCGCCAGACGCCGGGCTTCTACCTGCAGCCCGCGCTGTTCACCGAGACGACGAACGCCATGCGCATTTCGCGCGAGGAAGTGTTCGGCCCGGTCGCCAACGTCATCCGCGTCAAGGACTACGACGAGGCGCTGGCGGTGGCCAACGACACCGAATTCGGTCTGTCGGCCGGCATCTGCACGTCGAGCCTGAAGCACGCCACGCACTTCAAGCGCAACAGCGAGGCAGGCATGGTGATGGTCAATCTGCCGACGGCGGGCGTCGACTATCACGTGCCGTTCGGTGGTCGGAAGGGGTCGAGCTACGGTCCGCGCGAGCAGGGCGCCTACGCGCGCGAGTTCTACACGACCGTCAAGACGGCCTACAGCTTCGCCAAGTGACGAAGGGGGGCGCCCGGCCGTGCGGCCGGGCGCCCTTTCATTTTCTTGAGCAGGAGGCCGCTTGCGGGCCATCGGCGATCTCAAAATCGGCTGTACGGGCGGCGGTGCGACGCACCACGACACCGACATCCCCGACATCGCGACGAAGGTCCGCATGATCAAGGAGGCGGGCGTCTTCGACTATATCGATCGCTCGCCGCCCGACGAGGAGTTCCGCGATCTTCTGAAGGCAAGCGAGCGCCACGATCTGCCGGTGCTTGCCAGCGGATGGTTCTACACCGCAGGCCGCGACGAACCTCTTTTCGAGCGCAATATCGTCAAGGCGCGCCTGCTCGGCAGCCGCGTCCATAACGTCCAGCTTCTGACGAACCACGTCGACGGTCACGTCCTGACGGACGACGAAGTCGCAGAGTTCTATCTGCGCGCCCACGATTTCGGCATGCGCCACGACGTGACGCCGTGCTTCGAGATCCACGTCAACATGTGGTCGGAGCATTTCGGGCGCATCGCGCGCGTTGCCGACCTGGTGTCGGCGCGGGGAATACCGTTCCGGATGACGCTCGACCACAGCCACGTGATTTTCAAGATCGACAATCCGGTCGAACAGGATGTGCAGGGCATGCGGGCCGACGTCGAGGCGGGCCGCGTCGTTCTCGATCCCGCGATACCGGGAAATGTCTGCGCGCAGTGGATTGCCGCCAATTTCGTGGCGCATGCGCATGCGCGCGCCGCCGTTCCGGCCAACCCGGTCAATATCCGCGCACGCCATCCCGACGGCAGCTTCGGTCGCGGCATCCAGTATCCGTTCGTGCGCCCGGCGCCCGGCGACTATCACGCCGATTGGGAAGAAGCGCGCCTCGAACCGTGGAAGCGGGTCGTGCGAGAGTTGTTCGCCCATCACGCGAAAAACCCGGAAAGCCCGCTCGGCCAGATTTCGTGCGAGCACATCCCGAATGTGGACTATGGGGCCGGTCAGGGTTACTCAATCTTCGAGAACAACGTGGCGTGCGCGCGCTGGCTCCGCGAGGAGTGGGCGCGTGCCGTCGGAAGCAGCAGGGAGACGGCAGGATGAAGGTTCGTGCAGCGGTCGCGTACAAGGCGAAGGCCCCGCTCGTCGTTGAGACGATCGACCTTGAAGGACCGAAGGAAGGCGAGGTCCTCGTCGAAGTGAAGGCGACCGGCATCTGCCACACGGACGAGTTCACGCTGTCGGGTGCCGATCCCGAAGGCCAGTTTCCCGTCGTTCTCGGGCACGAGGGCGCGGGCATCGTCGTCGACGTAGGCAGGGGCGTGACCGGTCTCAAAAAGGGCGACCACGTGATCCCGCTCTACACGCCTGAATGTCGCCAGTGCAAGACTTGCCTGAGCCGCAAATCGAACCTCTGCACGTCGATCCGCGCCACGCAGGGCAAGGGTGTCATGCCCGACGGCACCAGCCGCTTCTCGTGCAAGGGCGGACCGGTGCTCCACTACATGGGTTGCTCGACCTTCGCGAACTTTACGGTGCTGCCGGAAATCGCGCTCGCCAAGATCCGTCCCGACGCGCCGTTCGAAAAGGTCTGCTACATCGGCTGCGGTGTCACGACGGGTATCGGCGCGGTGATCAACACCGCCAAGGTCGAGCCGGGCGCCAATGTCGTCGTGTTCGGTCTCGGCGGGATCGGCCTCAACGTCATCCAGGGTGCGCGGATGGCGGGGGCCGACATGATCGTCGGCGTCGACATCAACCCGGCGCGCGAGGCGATCGCCCGCAAGTTCGGCATGACGCATTTCGTCAATCCGAAATCGGTCGGCGGCGATCTCGTCGCCCATCTGGTCGAGTTGACGAAGGGGGGTGCCGATTACAGCTTCGAATGCGTGGGCAACACCACGTTGATGCGTCAGGCGCTGGAATGCTGTCACCGGGGCTGGGGCGTATCGGTCATCGTCGGCGTGGCGGGCGCGGGGCAGGAGATCTCGACGCGGCCCTTCCAGCTCGTCACGGGCCGCGTCTGGAAAGGAACGGCCTTCGGCGGCGCAAGGGGGCGCACGGACGTGCCGCGGATCGTCGACTGGTACATGGAAGGCAAGATCAATATCGACGATCTGGTCACGCATGTGCTGCCGCACGAGAAGATCAACGAGGGCTTCGATCTGATGCGGCGCGGCGAGTCCATCCGCACGGTGCTGACTTACTGATGGCGATCGAGACGCTTGCCGAACACGCGTGCTGGAACGGCACGCAAGGCTTCTACCGTCATTCTTCGGCAGCCTGTGCCAGCCCCATGCGCTTCGGGGTCTTCCTGCCGCCGCAGGCGCGGTCGGGCAAGGTGCCGGCGGTTTTTGCGCTTGCGGGGCTCACCTGCACCGAGGAGACATTCGCAATCAAGGCGGGGGCCCAGCGTGC
>JAYRKO010000456.1:0-2895 GCA_041905745.1 Tagaea sp.
TCCAAGTACGAGCGCAACCTCGTGCGGCGGCAGAGCCCCGGCCTCACGCAGGTCGCGGCCGCCAGCGTCGCCTTTACGCCGTTGCAGGGCAGCTTCGGCATCATCACGCCGTCGGGCCTGCATTTCGAGCGCCACCATCAGGGCTGGCAGGACATCGACCCGAAGCGGCACCGGTTCATGGTGAACGGATCCGGTCCGGGGATGGTGAAGACGCCGCTCGTCTTCACGATGGACGACCTGATGCGGCTGCCTTCGGTTTCACGCATGCATTTCATCGAATGCGGCGCCAATACGGGCATGGAGTGGGGCAATGTCGCGGTGCCGACGGTGCAGTACACCCACGGCATGCTTTCGTGCAGCGAATTCACCGGCGTGCCGCTGCGCCTGCTGCTGGAAATGGCGGGTGCCGACTTGAAGCGCGGACGCTTCGTGCTGGCCGAGGGCGCGGACGGCTCGTCGATGACGCGCACCATCCCCATCGATCTCGTGATGTCCGGCGAGGTGCTGGTCGCCTACGGGCAGAACGGCGAGATGTTGCGCCCGGAAAACGGCTATCCGCTGCGGCTCGTCGTGCCCGGCGTGCAGGGCGTGTCGTGGGTCAAGTGGCTGCGGCGCGTCGAACTCGGCGACCAGCCTTACGGCGCAAAGGACGAGTCGATCCACTATGTCGACCTCATGCCCGACGGTACGCACCGCCAGTACACGTCGATCCAGGAGTGCAAGTCGGTCATCACGACCCCGTCGGGCGGGCAGTCGTTGATCGACAAGGGCTATTTCAACGTCAGCGGCCTTGCCTGGTCGGGGCGGGGCAAGATCCGCAAGGTCGATGTCTCGTTCGACGGCGGCCGCAACTGGCAGGAAGCGAAGCTTCAGACGCCGATCCTGTCGAAATGCCTGACGCGTTTCACGCTGCCGTGGAACTGGAACGGCGAGCGGACGATCCTGCAGTCGCGCGCGACCGACGAGACGGGCTTCGTCCAGCCGACCTATCGCCAGCTGCGCGAGGTGCGCGGCACGCGCTCGATCTATCACAACAATGCGATCCAGTCGTGGCTGGTCGATCCGAGCGGGGAGATCAGCAATGTCCAGACGGCCTGAGGCGTCGCCCTTGCGCGCGCTTGCGCTTGCCGCCGTCGCCACGTTCGTCGCGTTCGGCGCATTTGCCGCCGACAAGTTTCCGGGTATCGGTCGTCCGGCGACGCCGGCGGAGATCGCCGCGTGGGATATCGACGTGCGCCCCGATTTTCGCGGCCTGCCGACGGGCTCGGGCAGCGTCGCGCGCGGCCAGGACGTGTGGGAGGCGAAGTGCGCCTCGTGCCACGGCACGTTCGGCGAGAGCAACAAGGTGTTCACGCCGCTGATCGGCGGCACGACGAAGGAAGACGTCGAAAAGGGACGCGTGGCGAACCTGCTGCGGCCGGATTTTCCGCAGCGCACGACGTTCATGAAGGTCGCGACGATCTCGACCGTGTTCGACTACATCCGGCGCGCGATGCCGTGGAACGAACCCAAGACCCTTGAGGTCGACGAGGTCTATGCGGTTCTCGCCTTCATGCTCAACCTCGCCGAAATCGTTCCGGACGATTTCGTTCTCGACGACAAGTCGATCCGCGACGTTCAGAAGCGCATGCCCAACCGCGACGGCGCCTCGACCGATCACGCATTGTGGCCGGGTGCCGGCTTCGGTACGGCAAAAGTCAAGCCCGACACGTCGAACACGGCCTGCATGAAGGATTGCGGCGCCGAGGTAAAAATTTCGTCCGCACTTCCGGACTACGCTTGGCCGGCCCACGGCAACCTTGCTTCGCAGAACCGTCGCATCGGACCGGTGCGCGGGCGCGTCACCGGGGACGACGATCCCGACGCGATCGACGATCCCGGCCCGCCCGGTTTCAAGCTTGCGCAGGGTGCTGGTTGCATGGGATGTCATGGTCTCAACAACAAGATCGTCGGTCCGAGCTACGTCGACGTGGCGGAGAAGTACAAAGGGCAGGACTCGCTCGAAACGCTCGTGGCGCGCATTCGCAAAGGCGGCGAAGGTGTGTGGGGCGAGGCGGCGATGCCGCCGCAGGAGGGCGCTTCGGAACCCGAGGTCAGGACGATCGTGGAATGGATTTTGGCCGGCGCCCCAGCGCGCTGACCGACGGCAGAAAACGGTTCGGAATTGAAAGGGGAACGTTCATGAAGGCAGTTACGACGGATCGCCGCGGCGTCCTCAAGGCAGGCGGTGGCGCAGGCGTGCTCGCGGCGCTGGCGGCGGCGGGCTTCATCGTGCCGCGCGAGGCGCTGGCCGCGTGGAACAAGGCCGCCTTCGAGGGCAAGAACGTCGACGACGCCGTGAAGGCGCTCGGTGCGACCTCGGCGGGGCCCAGCGGCGACGTGCAGATCATCGCGTCCGACATCGCGGAGAACGGTGCCGTCGTGCCGATCCAGGCCGTCAGCAAGCTCGCCAACACGCAGCAGATCGCGGTGATGGTGAACAAGAACCCGAACGTGCTCGCCGCCGTGTTCGACGTCGGCCCCGACGTGCTGCCCGACTTCACGACGCGCATCAAGATGGGCGAGACGTCGAACGTAACCGTCGTCGTGAAGGCGGACGGCAAGTTCTATTCGGCCACCAAGGAAATCAAGGTGACGCTGGGCGGCTGCGGCGGCTGATCCGCCCGCGCATTCCCACCGCGACCCGAACGAGACATTCGAGGAGACCAACATGCCCAGCCCGATGCGTATCCGCGCCGCCAGCAAGGACGGCATCACCGAAGTCCGCATCCTGATGGCCCACGAGATGGAAACCGGCCAGCGCAAGGACGCCGCCGGCAACGTCGTCCCGGCCTGGTTCATCCAGGAAGTGAAGGCGAGCCTCAACGGCAAGGACGTCCTGCAGGCCCAGTGGGG
>JAYRKO010000457.1:0-2889 GCA_041905745.1 Tagaea sp.
CCGGCGAAAAGGGCGGCCGCAAGGGCGAGCGCGCCGCAGGCGGTCCTAGCGCGGCAGTCGGTCATTGGGGATGATCTTCTCGACGCGCGCGGTGGGGGCGGGGATGTCCCAGGTCGCGAGGAACGCGGCAAAGCCGGCCAGGACGACCACAAGGCCGACGAGAGCCAGCGTGAACAGACGACGCATATCTGTGCAAGTCCTTGAAAAACATGAGGAACATGACTGGCGCGCGGGTGCTCGTGCGAGTCGGGACGCGCTTTGCTACACTCGGGTTTATGACGCGTCCGCGCAAGAGGAAAGGCGAGCCTTCGGCCCGAACCGGTATCACCGGGCGGCGGTTCGCGCGCCGCGCCTAGCCGCATGATCGATGCGACGCAAAACGAGCTGCCGGCAGCCCCGGCGGTTGCGGCGGGATTGCCGTTGCCGGACCGCTCGATCGTCATGGTCGGGCTGATGGGCGCCGGCAAGACCGCCATCGGCAAACGTCTGGCCGCGAGCCTCGGTCTGCCGTTCGTCGATACCGACAAGGAGATCGAGCAGGCCGCCGGCTGCACGATCCCGGAAATTTTCGCGCGCTTCGGGGAGCCGGCCTTCCGCGACGGCGAGCGGCGCGTGATCGGGCGCCTGCTGGCGGGGCCGCGCTGCGTGCTGGCGACAGGCGGCGGCGCCTTCATGGACCCCGAGACGCGCGCCGCCATCCGCGCGAAGGGCCTGTCGATCTGGCTGAAGGCCGAACTCGACACGCTCGTGCGCCGCACCGCGCGCCGCACGAACCGGCCGCTCCTCAACAGCGGCGATCCGCGCGAGGTGCTCGCCAACCTCATGAAGCTCCGCTACCCGGTCTATGCCGAGGCGGACATCCACGTGCAGTCGCTCGAAGCGCCGGCCGACGAAACGGCCGCACGCGTGCTCGATGCGGTTCGCCGCCATCTCGAAACCGCGGGGACCGCATGAACGCCGCAACCCAACGCGTGCGCGTCGATCTCGATGCGCGCGGCTACGACATCCTGATCGGCGACGGCCTTCTCGAAACGGCGGGCGAAGCGATCCTCGCCGTGCGGCCCGTGCGTCGCGCCTTCGTCGTCAGCGACACGACGGTCGCGGCCGCGCACCTGCCGCGGCTCGAAGCGGGCCTGAAGAAGGCCGGCATCGCGTGCGAGACGTTCCTGCAGGCGCCGGGCGAGGGCACGAAGGATTTCGCGCATCTCGGCATCCTGCTCGACCGCGTGCTCGAACGCCGGCCCGAGCGCGGCGACATCCTCGTGGCGCTGGGCGGCGGCGTGGTCGGCGACATGACGGGCGTGGCGGCCTCGCTGCTGCTGCGCGGCGTCGATTTCGTGCAGTGCCCGACGACGCTGCTGGCGCAGGTCGACAGTTCGGTCGGCGGCAAGACGGGCGTCAACACGCGCCACGGCAAGAACCTCATCGGCGCCTTCCACCAGCCGCGGCTCGTGCTTTGCGATCTGGGCGTGCTCGCCACGCTGCCGCGGCGCGAGCTGATGGCGGGCTACGCCGAGGTCGTGAAATACGGCCTCATCGACGAGCCCGAGTTCTTTGCGTGGTGCGAGAAGAACGCCGCCGCGATGATCGCGGGCGATGCAGCCGCGCGCGCGCATGCCGTCGCCGTCTCGTGCCGTGCGAAGGCGCGCATCGTGATCGAGGACGAGCGCGAGACGGGCGTTCGTGCGCTCCTCAATCTCGGCCACACGTTCGGCCACGCGCTGGAGGCGGAGACGGGCTTCGGTCCCGAGCTGCTGCACGGCGAGGCGGTGGCCATCGGCATGCGCATGGCCTTCGATCTTTCGGTGCGGCTGGGCCTCTGCCCGTCGGCCGACGCGATCCGCGTGCGCCGCCATTTCGATGCGGTCGGCCTGCCCGCGAACCTGCCCGGCCAGCGCCGCTGGCGGGCGGAGGATCTCGTCGCCCACATGCACCACGACAAGAAGGTGCGCGACGGCAAGGTGACCTTCATCCTCGCGCGCGGCATCGGCCGTTCGTTCGTGGCAACCGGCATCGACATTGTCCGCGTGCAGGAGATGCTGGCCGAAGAGGCCGCGGCATGAGCGACTTCAGCTTCGACCTTCCCAACCTTCCGGACTGGTTCACGGTCATTGCGGTCGTGACGCTGCTGCTCGTCGCAGCCCTGCTTTCGGCCGTCGAGACGTCGATCACGTCCGCCTCGCGCGCGCGGCTGGCCGAGATGGAGCGGCGCGGGTCGCGCAATGCGGCACTGGTCAACAAACTGCGCGACCAGCGCGACAAGTTCATCAGCGCGGTGCTGCTCGGCAACAATCTCGTCAACATCCTGGGCTCCGCGCTGACGACGAGCGCGCTCATCGCGCTGTTCGGCGATGCGGGCGTCATCTACGCGACGATCATCATGACCGTGCTGGTCGTGGTGTTCGGCGAGGTGATGCCCAAGCTTTGGGCTTTCGCGCATGCCGATCGCGTGGCGCTGATCCTCGCGCCCGTCGCGCGCGGGCTCGTCGCGCTGCTCTCGCCCTTCGCGACGGCGACGGGCGGCGCGGCCAAAAGCATGCTGCGACTGCTGGGCGTTCGCGTGCGCGCGGGCGAGGAGGCCGAGGCCGCCGCCGAAGAACTGCGCGGCGCGATCGAGCTTCACGGCGAGGCGGCCAAGCGCGACGCGGTGGTGCGCAAGGAGCGCCAGATGCTGCGTTCCATCCTCGACCTTGCCGACGTGCGCGTCTCCGACATCCTCGTCCATCGCCGTCAGGTCGTCGCCATCGATGCCGACCAGAAATCCGAGGCGATCCTCGAGCAGGCGCTGTCGAGCCCGCACACGCGCATTCCGCTTTGGCGAAGCACGCCGGACAACGTCGTGGGCGTGCTGCACGCCAAGGCGCTGCTGACGGCGCTGCGCGCCAACGG
>JAYRKO010000458.1:0-2886 GCA_041905745.1 Tagaea sp.
CGATGCGGTCGACGAAATGCGCGGACAGCGCCTTCAGCCGCTGCGGCAGGTCTTCGGCGTAGATGCGCGACTGGTAGATCTGGCCCGAGGGCGGAAAGTCGACGCGCGGCCCGAACGCGTTTTCCGGACGGCCGATCCAGCCCATCGTGTCGGACGCGAGATCCCATTCGTACGCGGCATCGCCCGCGGCATCGAGCGCCTCGGAAGCGAGATCCGGTGACGGAATGCGGATCATGCAGCGCGCTTCAGGGCGGTGGCGAGCGTGTCGACCATGCGGTCGATCTGCGGCTTCTCGACGATGAGCGGCGGGCTCATCGCGACGATGTCGCCCGTCACGCGGATGAGGACGCCCGCTTCGAAGCAGTCGACCAGCGCGTCGTAGGCGCGCGCACCCACCGCACCCGGGCGCGATTCCAGTTCGATGCCCGCCATCAGCCCGAAATTGCGCAGGTCGATGACGTGCTTGGTGCCCTTGAGCGAATGGATCGCGTCCTGCCAGTAGGTTTCGAGGCTGGCCGCGCGCGCGAACAGGCCTTCGTCGCGATAGACGTCGAGCGTGGCCATGCCGGCCGCGCACGCCAGCGGGTGGCCGGAGTACGTGTAGCCGTGGAACAGCTCGATGACGTTGTCGGGGCCTTGCATGAAGGCCTCGTGGATCGCCTTCGACGCGAAGACCGCCCCCATCGGCACCGTGCCGTTGGTGATGCCCTTGGCGACCGTCATCAGGTCGGGCTCGACGTTGAAGCGGTCGGCCGCGAAGTTCGTGCCCAGGCGCCCGAAGCCGGAGATGACCTCGTCGAAGATCAGCAGGATGCCGTGCTTCTTCGTGATGGCGCGGAGTTTTTCCAGATAGCCCTTCGGCGGCACGAGCACGCCGGTCGAGCCGGCGACGGGTTCCACGATGACGCCCGCGACCGTCGAGGGGTCGTGCAGCGTCAGGATCTGCTCGAGCCGGTCGGCCAGTTCGGCGCCGTGCTCGGGCTGGCCCTTCGTGTACGCGTTGCGCGCCAGGTCGTGCGTGTGCGGCAGGTGGTCGACGTACGGGAGTTGCAGGCCGAACTGCTTGCGGTTGCCCGCGATGCCGCCGACCGAGATGCCCCCGAAGCCCACGCCGTGATAGCCGCGCTCGCGCCCGATGAAGCGCACGCGCTGGCTCTCGCCTTTCGCCTTGTGATAGGCGAGCGCGATCTTCAGCGCCGTGTCGACGGACTCGGAGCCCGAGTTCGTGAAGAACACGTGGTTGAGGTCGCCCGGCAGCAGCGCCTGAAGGCGCGCGGCGAATTCGAACGAGACCGGGTGGCCCATCTGGAAGCCGGGCGCGTAGTCGAGCGTCGCCGCCTGCTTCTGGATCGCCTCGACGATGGGTTTGCGCGCGTGGCCCGCGTTGACGCACCACAGGCCCGACGTCGCATCCAGCACCTGCCGGTTGTCGGGCGTGTAGTAATACATCCCCTCCGCCCGGGCCAGCATGCGCGGCTTGCGCTTGAACTGGCGGTTCGCCGTGAAGGGCATCCACAGCGCTTCGAGGTTGTTCGGGTCGACGGGCTTGGGCGTTGCGGACATGGGACGAAGGGCCTCCGGAAACTCTCGAAATGCGAAATTAGCACGCGCGCGGCGCGCGGTTCCGGCATTTCGGACCGGCAAAAGTGTAGGACAGGTCCCGGAAATTGCAAGAATTTTATGCTAATTTTAGGTTAATGCAAGATTCCGCTTGCTTCATATTTAGTTATAATTTTACATAATTCCCGATGGTCGCATCCGCCAACCTTATCCTTCTGCCGCCGCCCGCGTCCCGCCGGGGCGAGGGGCCGCGCGTCGAAGAGGGGATGGACCGCCGCCGGCCGACCGCCCGCGCCTCCGCCCGTCCGGGGGAGGCCGCGTCGTTCGACCCGGTCAACGCGAATGCGCCCCCGCCGCGCGAGGCCGGTCCGCCGCCCGGCCGCGCGCGCGGGCGGCGCAGCTTCGCCGACGAGCTCGTGGGCGAAAGCGGCAAGGCGCCCGCCGACGTGACCTTCACCGCGCAGCGCATCGCGCAGGAACGCCTGGGTACAGGCGCGCATATCGAGGATTGGGGCACGGCCGTCGCCGCCTATGCGCGCGCGACCGACACCAGCGCGCCGCCGCCCGGCTTCGCCGCCTAGAATTCGCGCCGTCGCTCTGCTATCGAAGTTTCCTTGCGACTGCGACGGAAGGAACGGCTGCGATGGCGTTTTCGACGATCTGGGAACTGCTTGCGGTCGGCAAGGATGCCGCCCCCGCCCTCGGCGCGCCGGAGACCAAGCCGCTCGACTATGCGGGCCTGCGCGCGCTGGCAAAGCGCACCGTCGCCGACCTGAACGCGATGGGCATCGGACGCGACGACCGCGTGGCGATCGTGCTGCCCAACGGCCCCGAGATGGCCGCCGCCTTCCTCGCGATCGGTGCGGGTGCCACGACCGCCCCGCTCAACCCCGCCTATCGCGCGGACGAGTTCGAGTTCTACCTAACCGACCTCAAGGCCAAGGCGCTCGTCGTGCAGGCGGGCGAAGAGACGCCCGCGCGCGCCGTCGCCGCCAAGCTCGGCGTGCCGGTCGTCGAACTGACGCCCGCGCGCGACGCGGGTGCCGGCAGCTTCACGCTCGCCGCCGGCGGCCTCAAAGGCACGCCCGCGAAGGCGGGCTTCGCGGGCACCGACGACGTGGCGCTCGTGCTGCACACGTCGGGCACCACCTCGCGCCCCAAGATCGTGCCGCTCGCGCAGGCGAACGTGTGCGCCTCGGCCCGGCATATCGGCGCCACGCTGGCGCTCGAACCCGGCGACCGCTGCCTCAACATCATGCCCCTCTTCCACATCCACGGGCTGATCGCGGCCGTGCTCTCCTCGCTCGCCGCGGGCGGGCAGACCGT
>JAYRKO010000459.1:0-2883 GCA_041905745.1 Tagaea sp.
AAGATGTCGGCGAGGATGTCGAGCGCCAAGTCGACGTCTTCCTTGAGGCACTTGATGTAATAGGCGGTCTGCTCGCGGCCCGTATGCGCGTTCATGAACGCGCCGACGTTCTCGATTTCCTCGGCGATGGCCTTGGCGTCGCGCCGCGCAGTGCCCTTGAACGCCATGTGTTCGAGCATGTGCGCGGCACCGTTGATCGCGGCGGGTTCGTGGCGCGTGCCGGCGGCGACGTAGAGCCCGACCGACACCGTCTCGACCTGATCCATCCGGTCGCTCGCCACGCGAAGCCCGCCGGCGAGCGTATCGATGCGCACGCCCGTCATTTGCGTGCCGTCGCGGCGGCGACGAATTCCTTTACCTTCGCCATGTCGTTGGGAAGGCGCGTCACGCGCTCGGGCTTCGTCATCAGGCCGGCGAGATGCTTGGGCAGCGCAGGCCGCACGCCCGAGGCCTTCTCGACCGCGTCGGGGAACTTCGCCGGATGCGCGGTCGACGCGACGACCAGCGTTTCGCCCGCACGGTGGGCCTTGCGCGCGACATGCAGCGCCACGGCCGTGTGCGTGTCGACCAGTTCGCCCGTCGTGCGGAACGTGTCGCCGATTTCGGCCAGCGTCTCGGCCTCGCCGCAGGCCCCGCCCTCGTACTCGCGCGCGAGGCTCGCCTGCATGTTGGCCGGGAAGTCGAGGCGGCCCGACTTGCGGAATTCCTGCATCATCGATGCGGTCGTCGCCCCGTCGCGGCCCGCAAGCTCGAAGATCATGCGCTCGAAATTGGACGAGACCTGCACGTCCATCGACGGCGACACCGTGGGCGCCACCGTTTCCAGCGCCATGCGGCCCGACTGGATCGTGCGCGCCATGATGTCGTTGCGGTTGGTCGCCACGACGAGCCGGTCGACTGGCAGGCCCATCTTCTTGGCGGCATAGGCCGCCAGCACGTTGCCGAAATTGCCGGTGGGCACGCAGAAGCTGACCTTGCGGTCGGGCGCGCCCAGCGAGAGCGCCGCGTGCGCGTAATAGGCGATCTGCGCGGCCACGCGCGCCCAGTTGATCGAATTGACGGCCGACAGGCTGTGCCGGTCGCGGAATTCGAGATCGTTGAACATCGCCTTCACGGCGTCCTGGCAGTCGTCGAACGTGCCGTCGAGCGCCACGTTGTGGATGT
Source organism: Tagaea sp. (assembly GCA_041905745.1). Classification (GTDB taxonomy): domain Bacteria; phylum Pseudomonadota; class Alphaproteobacteria; order CACIAM-22H2; family CACIAM-22H2; genus Tagaea. The sequence goes on from JAYRKO010000459.1 coordinate 1,165, forward strand.
TGGGCGCCAGCACCGTCGTCATCTGGCGGCGCTGCACGTCCGACACGCGCCCGTGCGGATGGAACATCACGACGTCGACCGCGGCGCGGCCCAAGCACGCCGCGATGGCGGCCGAGCCCGTGTCGCCCGACGTGGCGCCGATGACGGTGACGCGCGTGCCGCGCTTGGTCAGCACGTGGTCGAAAAGACGCCCGACGAGCTGGAGCGCGAAATCCTTGAAGGCCAGCGTCGGGCCGTGGAACAGCTCGAGCGACCACAGGCCGGGTGCGAGCTGCTTGAGGGGCGCGACGGCCGCATGGCCGAACACGGCCGGCGTATAAGTCTCGGCGCACAGGCGCTTCAGGTCCGCGTCGGCGATCGTGCCGCCGACGAACGGGCGCATCACGGCGTAGGCGATTTCGGCATAGGGCCGGTCGCGCAGCGCACGCCATTCGGCGGGCGAGAATTGCGGCCAGTGCTCGGGAATGTAGAGACCGCCGTCGCGCGCGAGACCGGCGAGCAGCACGTCGTCGAAGGCAAGCGCCGGGGCGGACCCGCGGGTGGAGACGTAACGCAAGGCGACTGCTCCTTCAGGGCGTCAGGCGGCGGACGTTAGTGCGGCCGGACGGGGTGCGCAACGACGGCCGAAAAGCCTTCCAGCGCAGCCGGTTAGGAATCGAGATACCGCGCCTTCAGGTGCGCCTTGAACACGCCGGCGTCGAGCGGGCGGCCGGTCGCGCGCGTCAGCAGTTCGCGCGTGGACAGCGACGAGCCCAGCGAATGCACGTTTTCGCGAAGCCAGCCCATCAGCGGCGCGAAGTCGCCCTTGGCGAGTGCTGCCGGGATCGACGGGACCGCGCGCCGCGCCGCGTCGAACAGCTGGGCCGCCGTCATCGCGCCCAGCGTGTAGGTCGGGAAATAGCCCCACGAGCCGCCGGGCCAGTGGATGTCCTGCAGGCAGCCGTCGCGATCGTCGGGCGGCACGACGCCGACGAGTTCCTGCATGCCGGCGTTCCACGCACCCGGCAGGTCGGCAAGCTTCATGCGCCCTTCGATGAGCGCGCGTTCGAGGCGATAGCGCAGGATGACGTGCGCGGGATACGTCACCTCGTCCGCATCCACGCGGATGAGGCCGCGCTTCACGCGGTGGTAGATGCGCCGGAAATTGTCGGACGACCACGCCACGCCCGAGCGGCCGAACGCGGCTGCGGCCTTTGGTGCCAGATAGGAGAGGAACTCGGGGCTGCGCGCGGCCTGCATCTCGACCAGCAGCGACTGGCTTTCGTGCGCGCTCATCCCGCGCGCGAAACCAACCGGCTGGTGGCGCCACTTCGCCGGCAGGCCGCGTTCGTACATCGCATGCCCGGTTTCGTGCAGCACGCCCATCAGGCCCTTGGCGAAGTCCTTCTCGTCCCAGCGCGTGGTGAGGCGCACGTCGTCGGGCACGCCGCCGCAGAACGGGTGATGGCTGGTGTCGAGACGGCCGTGGTCGAAATCGAAGCCGACCGCGCGCATCAGTTCTTCGGCGAGCTTCTTCTGCGCGGCCGCGGGAAACGGCCCGTCGAGCGGCACCGGCGCGGGGGCGCGCGCCTGCCGGTCGAGCACGGCCTGCGTGAAGCCGGGCAGGAACGCGGCGAGATCGGCGAAGACCGCGTCGATCTCGGCCGACGAGCCGCCGGGCTCGTATTCGTCGAGCAGCGCGTCGTAGGCCGTGCGGCCGAGCTTTTCCGCCTTGATCGC
>JAYRKO010000460.1:0-2878 GCA_041905745.1 Tagaea sp.
ACCGCTGCGGCCTCATCCCGTTCGTGTTCGAACCGGGCATGGGCTACGAGCGCTACGTCGACTGGCTGCTCGACGTGCCGATGTACTTCGTCTACCGCGACGGCAAGTACATCGACGTCGCCGGCCGCTCGTTCCGCAAGTTCATGGCGGGCGAGTACAAGGACCTCGCCGCGGCGGGTCCGGCCACGACGGGCGACTGGGCCGACCACGTGACGACCGCGTTCCCCGAAGTGCGGCTCAAGAAATATATCGAGATGCGCGGCGCCGACGGCGGCCCGTGGAACCGCCTGTGCGCGCTGCCCGCCCTGTTCGTGGGCCTGCTCTACGACCCCACGACGCTCGACGCGGCCGCCCAGATGGTGAAGGACTGGACGATCGACGAGATGCAGGCGCTGCGCCGCGACGTGCCGCGCCTCGCGCTCAAGGCGCCGTTCCGCAAGGGCACGGTGCGCGATCTCGCGCGCGAGATGCTGGCCCTTGCGCGCAAGGGCCTCGCCGCGCGCCGGCGCTTCAACCGCATGGGCGACGGCGACGAGACGCATTTCCTCGACCCGCTCCAGCAGATCGTCGACAGCGGCATCACGCCGGCCGAAGAGATGCTCGCCCGCTACGAAAACGAATGGGGCCGCAGCGTGGCGCCGGTCTATCAGGCGTATGCGTACTAATAGGTCTTGACCTACTTCCATATTCGGGAGAATTTCCCGAATATGGAACAGACGGTTTCCCCCGACGATTCCGCAATCGACCGGCGCATCGCCGAACGCTTGAAGGCGATGCGCGGCGAACGCGGCTGGTCGCTCGACGAGCTGGCCAAGCGCAGCGGGGCGAGCCGCGCGAGCTTGTCGCGGCTGGAAAACGCCGAGACGAGCCCGACCGCCAGCCTGCTCGGCCGGCTGGCCGCCGCCTACGGCATGACGATCTCGCGCCTTCTCCATCGCGTGGAAGACGAATACGCGCCCGTCGTGCGCCGCGCCGACCAGCCGGTGTTCGTCGATCCGGACAACGGTTTCCGCCGCCGCACGGTCTCGCCGCCGTCGGCCGGGCTCGACGGCGAGGTGCTGGAAGGCACGCTGAAGCCCGGCACGCACATCGCCTACGACGCCTCGCCGCGCGAAGGGATCGAGCACCATCTGGTCATGCTCGAAGGCGAGCTCGACCTGACGCTTTCGGGCGCGACGCATTCGCTGAAGGAAGGCGACTGCATCCGCTACCGGCTTGCCGGCGCCAGCGCGTTCCGCACGGGTAAGCGCGCCGCGCGCTATCTCATCTTCATCGCCTGAGAGGTCCCATGCCCGCCGCCGAAATCCGCCCCGTCGCCGCCGACGAGATCGAGCGCGACATCGACGCCTTCGGCGAGCTGATGCATGCCTGCGTGCATGGCGGCGGCAGCGTGGGCTACGTGCTGCCCTATTCGCGCGAGGCGGCCGCCGATTTCTGGCGCAAGAACGTGCTGGGCGCGCAGCGCGCGGGCACGCGCACGGTGCTGGCCGCCTATGTCGCGGGAAAGCTCGCCGGCAGCGTGCAGCTCGACATCGATACGCCGCCCAACCAGCCGCACCGGGCGGAGGCGCGAAAGCTCCTCGTCCATCCCGATTTCCGCCGCCGCGGCATCGCGCGCGCGCTGATGGAAGAACTTGAGCGCCACGCGCGCGCGCGCAAACGCTGGCTCGTGACGCTCGACACGCGCACCGGCGATGCGGCCGAGCCGCTCTATCTGTCGATGGGCTATCTGGTCGCGGGCAGGATCCCCGAATGGTGCCGCGACAATTTCGAGGAGCGCTACGACCCCACGACCATCCTGTACAAGAAGGTCGGCTAGCTCAGAGCGATTCTTCCAGCAGGCGCATCACCGCGCCCGCATCGAGCCTGCGCGGGTTGGTCGCGGCCGTGTGGTCGGCCAGCGCCTGCGGCACGATCGCCTCGAACCGCTCGCGCCCGATGCCCATCGCCTTCAGCCCCGACGGCAGGCCGAGGCGCGCGTTGAGATCGGCCACGTAGCGGTCGAGCTTCGCGTGTTCGGCGAGCCCCAACGCGTGGCGCAGGCGCGCGTATTTCTCCGCGCAGCAGGATTCGTTGAAACGCAGCACGGCGGGCATGACGACGGCGTTGAGCGTGCCGTGATGCGGGTTGACGTCCTTGAGCCCGCCCAGCGGATGGGAAAGCGCATGGACCGCGCCCAGCCCCTTCTGGAAGGCCATCGCGCCCTGCATGGCGCCCGACATCATGTGCCAGCGCGCATCGCGGTCGCGGCCGTCCTTCGTGGCGCGTTCGATGTGCGAGGCGACGCGCACCGCCCCGTCGAGCGCGATGGCGTCCGCCGGCGGGTTCTGCGCAGGTGCGATGAACGTCTCGATGCAGTGCGCGAGCGCGTCCATGCCCGTGGCCGCCGTCAGCAGCGGCGGCAGGCCCAGCGTCAATTCCGGATCGCAGATCGCCACGCGCGGGATCAGATGCGGCGACAGCACGCCCAGCTTGCGCCCGTCCTCGAACACGAGGACCGCACCGCGCCCGACTTCCGATCCCGTGCCGGCGGTCGTCGGGATCGCGACGACGGGCGCGATGTGCGCACCGATCCGGGGTGCGCCGCCTTCGATGGCGGCATAGCGCACGAGCGGACCTTCGTGCGTGGCGCCCAGCGCCACGATCTTGGCGAGGTCCATCGACGACCCGCCGCCAAGCCCGATGCAGCCATCCGCCTTCGAATGTCGGTAGATGTGGATCGCGGCCAGTGCGGCCTTCTCGGTCGGGTTTGCGGGCGTCTCGTCGAACACGTCGGCGGCTTCCACGCCCATCTTCAGCTGCACGTGCGCGAGCAGGCCCGCGGCGGCCACGCCCTTGTCGGTCACGATGAGCGGACGCTTGATGCCCAGTGCGGCAA
>JAYRKO010000461.1:0-2873 GCA_041905745.1 Tagaea sp.
AGATTGTACGAGACGTTCGAGCCCAGATAGTAGCCGCGCTGCGTGAGTTCGCCGACGGTCAGCTCGTCCGTGCCGATGTTGTACAGGATTAACGCCTGCACGTTGTTGATGTCGCGGATGCCCATCCTGTCGAGTTCGAGCTTCACGACTTCGAGAAACTGCCGATGAAGCCGCTCGACGAGCGACACCGATTCCAAATAGTCCTTTTTCATCGACATAGGCGCCGACCCCGCAGATACCCGGACAGTTTTAGCAAAATACGTGAAAAAGGGTTAATGAGTCATTACTTACCCTGCAACATCTTGATAATGCCGGAAAAATCCAAGCCGCCGCGGCCGCCCGAAACCATAATTGCAAAAAGCGACTGCGCCGCGGCACCCAGCGGCGTCGCCTGCCCCGCCCCTTGCGCGGCCGAAACGGCGAGCTTCAGGTCCTTCAGCATCATGTCGGCGGTGAAGCCCGGCTTGTAATCTCGGTTGGCGGGCGAGGTCGGCACCGGTCCCGGCACGGGGCAATAGGTCGTCATCGACCAGCACTGGCCCGACGATTTCGAACTGATGTCGAAAAGCTTCTGCGCGTCGAGGCCGAGCTTCTCGGCAAGGCTGAATCCTTCGGCGACTGCGACCATCGAGATACCGAGGATCATGTTGTTGCAGATCTTCGCGGCCTGCCCGTTACCGGGCCCGCCGGCATGCACGATCGTCTTGCCCATCTGCGCCAGCACGGGCTGCGCGCGCTCGAACGCCCTGGCGCTGCCGCCGACCATGAAGGTGAGCGTGGCCGCTTCCGCGCCCACCGTTCCGCCCGAGACGGGCGCGTCGACCATGTCGAGCCCGTAGCCTTCCGCCTTCTTCGCCACGGCGCGCGCGCTGTCGACGTCGATGGTCGAGCAGTCGATCAGCAGCGTGCCCTTCGCGGCAACGGGCAGCACCTCGTCGTAGACCGAGCGCACGTGCGGGCCCGCCGGCAGCATCGTGACGACGATCTCGGCGCCCTTCGCGGCCTCGGCGGCGGACTTGCACGGCGCGGCACCGGCCGCCTCGACGTTCTTCTGCACCATGTCGAAGCCGCGCACCGAATGCCCGGCCTTGACGAGGTTGCGCGCCATCGGCCCGCCCATGTTGCCGAGCCCGATGAATGCGATGGTGGCCATGCTGGCGTCCCTCCCCTTTTTTCCGTTCTGCCCGGCTCAGTCGACGAACGTCAGTTCGTCGCCGTCGGCGAGCGGCGCGAAGAAGCGTTCGACATCCGCCGCCGAGATCCCGGCGAGCGTCGCCGGGTTCCATTTGGGCGCGTTGTCCTTGTCGATCAGCACCGCGCGGATGCCTTCGTAGAAATCGTCGCCCGCCATGAAGCGCCGCACGAGGCGAAATTCGAGACGCAACGCATCCTCGATCGACAGGCCGGCGCCGCGTTCGAGCTGGGCGAGGCTGACCTTCAGGCTCGTCGGGCTCATCTTGCGCAGCCGCGCGGCGAGCTTGGCGCCCCACTCGCCGCCCTCGGCGTCGAGGGCGGCAAGGATGCCCTCGATCGTACGCGGCGCGAAGCAACGGTCGACCTGCGCCTGCAGGCCCGCGATCGGGGCCGGCCCGGGGTCGGCGGCGAAACGCGCGAGTGCGGCTTCCGCACTTTCGCTTTCCAGTGCCGCGATCAGGTCGGGCAGCTTCGCGCTTTCGACATAGTGCGTCGCGAGCCCTAGATGGAGCATGTCGGCCGCCTTCAGCCGCTCGCCCGTCAGCCCCAGGAAATCGCCCATGTGGCCCGGCAGGCGCGGCAGGAAGAACGTGCCGCCCACGTCGGGGAACAGGCCGATGGCGCTTTCGGGCATCGCGAACAGCGCCTTTTCCGTCGCCACCCGATAGCGCCCGTGGATCGAGAGCCCCACGCCGCCGCCCATGCAGATGCCGTCGATCAGCGAGACGATCGGCTTCGGAAAACGCGCGAGGCGGCGGTTGAGCCGGTACTCCTCGAAGAAGAAGTCGCGCACCAGCGGATCGGCCTTGCCGCCGCACTTGGCGGAAAGCCCGGCCTCGCACACCGCGCGCACGTCGCCGCCCGCGCAGAACGACTTGCCGCCCTCGCCCCACTGGACGACGTGGCGGATCTTCGCGTCCTTCGCCCAATCGGCAAGCGCGGGGTCGTAGGCGCGGATCATGCCCAGCGTCAGCGCGTTGAGCGCCTTGGGTCGCGTGAAGGAAACGAACGCGCCGTGGCCGGCGGTACGGAACGCGATCTCGTCGGTGCTGCGGATCGTCAAGCGTCACTCCCCCATGCCGGTGCGGTTGGATTTCCCCGGCGCTTTCGATACGTTATCGCCGCTTTCGGGTCAAAGGGGAGAGACCATCCATGCAGGTCCACGGCCGCTTTCCGCGCACGCGTCTGCGCCGCAACCGCCGCGACGCGTGGTCGCGCGCGATGGTGGCCGAGAACCGCCTTTCGGCCGCCGACCTGATCCTGCCGCTGTTCGTGATGGAAGGAAAAGGCAAGCGCGTGCCGGTTCCCTCGATGCCGGGCATCGGGCGCGCGACGACGGACGAGATCGTGAAGGACGTGCGCCGCGCGGCGAAGCTGGGCATCCCGGCGATCGCACTTTTCCCCAACACGCCGGCCGAAGCGAAGAGCGAGGACGGCGAGGAAGCGCTCAACCCCGACAATCTCGTGTGCCGCACGGTGCGCGCGATCAAGAAGGCCGTGCCGGAAATCGGCGTGATCTGCGACGTGGCGCTCGACCCCTACACCTCGCACGGGCAGGACGGCGTCGTGCGCGAAGGCTACGTCGCCAACGACGAGAGCGTGGCGATCCTCGCGCGCCAGGCCGTCGTGCAGGCCGAGGCGGGCTGCGACGTGATCGCGCCGTCGGACATGATGGACGG
>JAYRKO010000462.1:0-2872 GCA_041905745.1 Tagaea sp.
GCCGGCTTCACGAAGCCGATCGGCACGATCGCCAACGCGCTGGCCCAGCAGGAACGCTCGCACAACACGTCCCATCCCCAGCCGCACGCAGCGGACTAGGCGGCGCACATGGCAGATTTCGACGTCGCCGTCGTCGGCGCCGGCATCGTGGGCGCCTCGTGCGCCTACGCGCTGGCCGCCACGCACCGGGTCGTGCTGATCGAAGGCGAGACCCGGCCGGGCTACCACACGACGGGCCGGTCCGCCGCGCTCTTCGAGGAAGCCTACGGCCCGAAGATCATCCGCCAGATCACCGTCGCCAGCCGCGATTTCTTCGAGCGGCCGCCGGCCGGCTTCACGGACAGCCCCCTGCTCTCGCCTCGCGGCGCGCTGTTCATCGCGGCCGCGGGCAAGGACGCGTCGGTGGAAAAGGGTCTCGCCGATGCGCTCCCCGGCACGGTCGTCGAGATCGCACGCGAAGAAGCCCTGGCGCTGTGCCCGCCCCTCGATCCGGCGTGGCTTGCGCGCGCGCTCTACGACCGCGCCGCCATGGACATGGATGTGAACGCGATCCATCAGGGCTACCTGCGCGGCTTCAAGGCGGCGGGCGGTACGCTTGCATGCGACGCGGAAGTCGAGTCCATGGAACGAACCGGCGAAACATGGACGCTGCGTACGCGTTCCGGCATCTTCCGCGCCGCCCATGTCGTCAATGCCGCCGGCGCCTGGGCCGACCGGATTGCCGGGCTGGCCGGCGCGCAGACGATCGGCATCGTCCCGAAGCGCCGCACGGCTTTCGTCTTCGAGGTTCCGCAGACGGCCGAGGAACTCGCGCGATGGCCGATGGCCTGCGAGATCGACGAGACCTTCTATTTCAAGCCGGAGGCCGGGCTCGTACTGGCTTCGCCCGCCGACGAGACGCCGAGCCCGCCTTGCGACGCCCAGCCCGAGGAAATGGACGTGGCCGAGTGCGCCGAACGGGTCGAGGCGGCGACGACCTTCGAAATCCGCCGCATCCGCCGGAAATGGGCGGGACTGCGCTGTTTTGTCGCCGACAAGTGCCCGGTCCTCGGGCCCGACCCGGCCGTCGCCGGGTTCCATTGGGCGGCCGCACCGGGCGGGTACGGCATCATGACGAGCCCGGCCGTCGGGCGAATCGTGGCCGGATTCGTCCGTCAGACCGGACTGCCGGCCGATATCGCCGCGATGGGCATCCGGCCGCAGGAATTCTCGCCCGCCCGCCTGCGGACTTGAGCCGTCGCCCGTGGCGTACTAAACGAACAGCATGGATCCCAAGCAAATGGGGATGGACCCCAAGCAACTGCGCGCCAACTCCAGGAAGGCGACGGCCCTCCTGAAGGCCATGGCCAACGAGCGGCGCCTCACGATCCTTTGCCATCTGGCCGGCGGCGAGCGCTCGGTCGGCGCGCTCGAAGCGGTACTCGATCTGTCCCAGTCCGCCCTTTCCCAGCATCTCGCCCGACTGCGGGCGGACAAACTCGTGCTCACGCGGCGCGAGGGGCAGACGATTTTCTATCGCCTCGCCAGCGCCGAAGCGACCGCCATCATGACGGCCCTGCACGCGATCTTCTGCGCACCGCCGAAGGCCGAAGGCCGTCGGCGCGCCGGTTGACGGCGGCGCGCGCTCCCATGCCTTTCGCGTTGTATCGCAACGCCCGGCGGTTCGCCGGGATCCTTGCAGCATTTCTCGTGCTCTTCGCGCTTATACCGACCCACGCGCAGGAGCCCGACATCCGCGCCCCCGGACGCCTCAACGCCCAGATCTATCGCGAGGTGCCCGCCGACGGCACCGTGCGCGTACGTCCGCTCGACGACACGCGCGACAGCCGCCGCATCAAGCAAGCCATCGAGCGCGCGCTCGAACGCAAAGGGCGACGGATCGACGACCGCGCAGGCACCCTCTCGCTCAATTTCGAAACGGGGGTGCAGCAGGTGGGGCGCACCGGCCCGCCGCCGAGCCTCGGCTCGATCCAGGCCGATCGCGACGACGCGCGGGTACGGCTCAATCTCTATTCCACGGGCGAAGACAGCCTCGTGACCGGTCGCCGGTCCGAAGGCGGCGGTTCCGGCTCGGTCCAGTTCACGCTGACGCTCAGCCTCGAGGATGCGCGCGGGACGCGCCTGTGGCAGGGAACGGCGACGTTGCTCGGAACGCCGAACGACGAGATCTCGGCCTACGGCTCGATGGCGCGTGCGCTGGTCGAGGAATTCGGCCACACCGCCAGACAAAAACCCTTCCGCATCGACTGACCAGAGGCGCCATGCCGCACGATCATTCGCACCACGATCATGGGCATCGGCACGATCACAAGCACGCGCACGGGCATGGCCACGCCCACGTACACGCGCCCGCCGATTTCGGCCGGGCTTTCGCCGTGGGGATCGTCCTGAATGTCGGGTTCGTGGCGGTCGAGGCGGCCTACGGATTTCTGGCCAATTCGATGGCGCTGCTTGCCGACGCCGGCCACAACCTGTCCGACGTGCTCGGCCTCGTCGTCGCATGGTCGGCGGCCGCGCTCGCCCGACGCGCACCATCGGAACGCTTCACGTTCGGCCTGCGCGGCGCGTCGATCCTGTCGGCGCTGTTCAACGCGATCATCCTGCTTGTCGCGGTCGGCGCGATCGCGTGGGAGTCGGTCCAGCGCCTGCAGGCGCCGGAGCCAATCGCCGGCGGCACGGTGATGGCGGTCGCCGCTGTCGGCATTGCGATAAACGGCTTCACCGCATGGCTCTTCGCCTCGGGTTGGCGGGCGGACCTGAACATCCGCGGTGCCTATCTGCACATGGCCGCCGACGCGCTCATCTCCGCGGGCGTCGTCGTCGCGGGCGCGATCTCGATGGCGACCGGCTGGCAGTGGATCGATCCGGTCGC
>JAYRKO010000463.1:0-2865 GCA_041905745.1 Tagaea sp.
AGCGCCCAACTTTCGAGCCTGTCGGATTTCGGCCAGGCGGCCGGTGCGGCGAACCTGGCCGGCGCCTTCGCAGGCTGCGGCGGCTCGTCGCCGGCAAGGCACGTCTTCCAGAACTGCGTGAAGACGCGATAGGGCTCGCCCGACTTGTTGCGGATCGTCCAGGGTTCGAACAGCAGGCTCGCGTTGAAGCTCTTCGCCGCAAGCCCGCGCCCTTCGAGCGTCTTCTTGATTTCGGTGTCGCGCGCGATGGCGGCCGGCTCGTAGCGCCGGTTCCAGTGGACGCCGGCCGCCCCCGTCTCGGCGATCAGCGCGTCGAGGATCTTCGCGGCCGGCCCCTGCCGCAGCACCAGCCGGCTGCCGCGCTTTTCCAGATCGCGCGCGAGTGCGGCCAGCGAATGGTGCAGCCACCAGCGCGTGGCGCCGCCCGGCGCCCATGCCCCCTCGCCCGCCTCGTCGAGGATGTAGACCGGAACGACCGGCCGGCCGCCCTCGGCGGCGGCGGCAAGTGCCGGATTGTCGGTCAGGCGCAGGTCCTGGCGGAACCAGACGATCAGGGGTGCTAAGGCCATGTGCTCCATACGCGATCCGGCAGCGACCGGATCACTTTACGGACCGTCCGCCGCCCGCGACAGGCTCCAATCGGTGGCCCGGAAATAGATGGAGCCGGTCCCGCCCCAGCATCAGCGCGCGCACCCGCACGCGCCCGAAAAGCCGCGAAATCGCGGGGTCCAGCACGTCGAGCCCGCCGGCATAGGCCCCGAAGGCCGGCATCACCATCCGCCGCCCGTCGAGCAGGAAACACGGCGCCGTCACCCGCCCGCCGGCCGTGGAAACCGCCGCCTTGGGGTGGAAATGGCCGACGATCTCGCCGGGCGCGAGGAGTGCGGCCGCCGGCTCGTGGCGCAGCGAAAGCGCATCCTCGACGATCTCGGCCGCGACCTCGCCGCCGATCCCGGCCGGGATTTCCGGGTCGTGGTTGCCCACGATCCATACCCACGCCTGCGCGCCGACGAGACGGGCAAGGAACTCGGCATCGGTCGGCGCGATGCGCTCGCCCGCCCGCCGGTCGTGGAAGGAATCGCCCAAGCACACGACGCGCTCGGGCGTGTATTTGCGCACGAGCGACTGCAGGCGCATCAGCGTGGCGCGCGTGTCCCACGGCGGCAGCGGCACGCCCTTGGCCGCGAAGGCCGAGCCCTTTTCCAGATGCAGGTCGGCCACGACCAGCGTCTTGCGGGCGGGCCAGAAGAGGGCGCCGGCCGGGTCGGCGAACAGGGCGGTGTCTTCGAGCGTGATGCGCGCGTGCATGGCGGAACTCTAGAGCAGGCTCGGCTGGCGGTCGTCGTCGTCCTCGGCCGTCGCCTCGGCAATCAACGCCTCGGCGGCGGCGGCGTCCGCCAACAGGTCGTCCACCTGCGCGCCATAGACCGATTCCCGACCGACTTCCAGCAACACCGGCACGGCCAGCGGCGAAACGCGGGTCAGGCGCCGGTGCGAAATGCGGCCGCGCGCGCGCTTCAGCATTTCGGCAAGCCGGCCCACGTCGATCAGGCCCGAGGCCGCATCCGCGCGCGCCGCCTGCAGCAGCACGTGGTCGGGCTGGTGCTTTCGCAGCACGTCGTAGATGAGGTCGGAGGAGAACGTCACCTGCCGGCCCGTCTTCTCCTGCCCGGGATGGCGGCGCTCGATCAGGCCGGCGATCACCGCGACGTTGCGGAAGCACCGCTTGATCATCGCGCTGTCGGCAAGCCACGCCTCCAGATCGTCGCCCAGCATGTCCTCGTCGAACAGTTCGCCGATGCGCTCGGCCGGCTTCAGCGACCATACGGCGATGGAATAGTCGCTCGCCACGAAGCCCAGCGGCCGCTGGCCCGCGCGCGTCATCCGCTTGGTCAGCAGCATGCCCAGCGTCTGGTGCGCGTTGCGGCCCGCAAAGCAGTAGGCGACGAGGAACCAGCGCCCGTGGTGGGGGAACGTCTCGACGAGCAGCCCGTCGCGCCGCGGCATTTCCGAGCGCCGGCGCTGCAGGCGCAGCCATTCGCGCACGTCGGCCGGGAACGCGTCCCATGTCGAGGCGTCTTCCAGCAGGCCGCGCACCCGAAGCGCCAGTTCGCTCGTGAACGGCATGCGCCCGCCGGCGTAGATCGGCACCTTCGCATCGTCGCCGGTCGCGCGCGTGACCTCGACCGTCGTCTCGCGCATTCCCTCGTAGCGCAGCGTCTGGCCGGCGAAGGTGAACGTGTCGCCGGGCTCGAGCCCCATGACGAAATATTCCTCGATCGAGCCCAGCCGCTTGCCGCGCCGGAACGCGACGTGGAGCATCGGCTCCTCGACGATGGTGCCCACGTTCATCCGGTACTGGCGCACGGCAAGCGGCGTGGCGACGGTCCACTGCCCCTCGGCGTTCTGCCGCAGGCGGCGATAGCGTTCGTATGCCTTCAGCGCGTAGCCGCCGGTCGCCACGAAATCGAGCACCGCATCGAAGGTCTCGCGCGGCAGCCCGGCGTAGGGCACGCAACTGCGCACGGCGGCGTACATCGCGTCCGCATCGAAGGGCGCCGAACAGGCCGTGCCCAGCAGGTGCTGGGCCAGCACGTCGAGCCCGCCGGGCGGGCTTGCCGCCGCATCGATCTCGCGCGCCGCCACCGCATCCACCGCCGCGCGGCATTCGAGCATCTCGAACCGGTTGCCGGGTACGAGGAGCGCGCGCGAGGCGGCGTCGAGCCGGTGGTTGGCGCGGCCCGTGCGCTGGATGAGGCGTGCCGCCCCCTTGGGCGCGCCGATCTGGATCACGAGATCGACGTCGCCCCAGTCGATGCCGAGATCGAGCGATGACGTCGCCACGACCGCGCGCAGCCGCCCGGC
>JAYRKO010000464.1:0-2840 GCA_041905745.1 Tagaea sp.
GTCTCGGCGCCGGCCGAGCCGGCCATGCCGGTCGCTACGGCAGCGGCGAGAAGGCCGGCTCGCAGCAATCCCGATGCGAAGATTTTCATGCGGTTTCCTCCCTTATGTTTCGTCGATCTCGGGGCCGGGGGGCCCTTCCTCTCCGTTTACGTCAATATGGCAGTCCGACATAGTTTTCCGCGATGGATGTCGACGCCGCATTCGACTGGACAACGTAGTCGAACTCCGCCCTGCGTATCCGCCGGTCGAATTCGCTTTCGTTCGGGAACCGATGCAGCAGTCCCGTCATCCACCAAGAGAACCGCTCGGCCTTCCATACCCTCGCCAGCGCGCGTGCCGAATAGCCATCGAGGCCGCGACCGGATTTGTCGAGATAGTGCTCGCGAAGCGCGTCGAAAAGATAGCGCACGTCGCTTGCGGCAAGATTGAGCCCCTTGGCCCCCGTCGGCGGCACGATGTGGCCCGCGTCACCCGCAAGGAACAGTCGGCCGAAACGCAGCGGTTCGGCCACGAAGCTGCGCAGCGGCGCAATGCTCTTCTCGATCGACGCGCCCGCAACCACGTCGGCCGCAACGCGATCCGGCAAGCGGCGGCGCAGTTCGCCGAAAAACCGCTCGTCCGACCAGTCCTCGACTTTCTCGTCGAGGGCAACCTGCACGTAGTAGCGGCTGCGCGTGGGCGAGCGCATCGAACAAAGCGCGAAGCCGCGCTCGCTGTTCGCATAGACAAGTTCGTGCGACGCCGGCGGCCGGTCCGTCAGCAGGCCGAGCCAACCGAACGGATAGACACGCTCGAATTCGCGAATGGCGCCGGCCGGAACCGACTGGCGCGAAACGCCGTGGAACCCGTCGCAGCCGGCGATGAAATCGCAGCCGATCTCGTTCCTCCGTCCGCCGGACACGAATGTGACCCGCGGCGAGTTGCCGTCGAAATCGTGCAGTTCGACTTCGTCGGCCTCGTAGACCGTCGTGCCGCCGCTGCGCTGGCGCGCGTCCATCAGGTCTTGGGTGACTTCCGTCTGGCCGTAGACAGTCACCGCCTTGCCGCCCGTCAGGCCGGACAGATCGATCCGATGCTCGGCGCCATCGTAGGCCATCGTGAATCCCCGATGGACGAGCCCCTGCCGGCGCAGCCGCTCGTCGGCGCCCGCCTCCTCCATCAGACGCACCATGCCCTGCTCGAGCACGCCCGCACGGATCCGCCCGAGGACATAGTCCGCGCTGCGGCGTTCAATAATTACATTGTCGATGCCGGCGCGCGACAGAAGCTGACCCAGCAGCAACCCCGAGGGGCCCGCACCGATGATGGCGACCTGCGTACGCACGACGCGTCGTTCCTCCCTGCGGGCCCCAATTCGACCCTTTAATGCAATTAACTTGCATGAGCGTGCGCCTTGACGGCAATGGAGCATTCGCGCAGGGTCTTGTACTTTTCGAACCGGCAGGCTGAACCATGTCCGAAATGCAGATTCCGGCCTACTGGCTCTACGGCGAGCGGCGCGACGCAAGGTTTCCCGACGCGCTCCATATCGAGACGATCACGGCGCGCAGTCCGGTCTACGACTGGAAGATCCAGCCGCATCGCCACCACGACATGTTCCAGTTCCTGCTCATCGAGACCGGCGGCGGCATCACGCGCGTCGATGGCCGGTCGGTTCCGCTCGGCCCCGGTTCGGTCGTGTTCCTGCCGCCGCTTGTCGTTCACGAATTCCGCTTCGACGTCGATACCGAAGGCTTCGTTGCAAGCGTGGCGAAGAGCACGATGAAACGCCTGCTGGCGGGCGAGCCGTCGGTCGCCGCCGCCTTTTCGCAGCCGGCCGTCTTCCGGCTACCGACCACGAGCGAGGAACTGGCGTGCCTCGCCGTGCACATGCAAAGCGCACTCGCGGAATTCTCGACGAGCCGGACGAGCCGCGACACGGCCTTGTCGGCCCATGCGGAGATCCTGGCGATCTGGTACGCCCGGGCGATCCGCGCGCAGGCAGCAGCCGATCGGCGTGACGAGCATCCGCGCGTCGAACTAGTCCGCCGGTTCATCGAACTGGTGGAAGCGTCCTTTCAATCCCATCTGCCGCTGACCGACTATGCCGCGCGCCTCGGCGTCTCGGTTCCGCATCTGACCCGCACGTGCCGGCAGGTCGTCGGGCGAAGTGCCGTGCGGATCGTCCAGGACCGGCTTATGATCGAAGCACGTCGCGATCTCGTCTACAGCGCGTTTTCGATCTCCCAGATCGCGTTCCGGCTCGGCTTCTCCGATCCGGCCTATTTTTCGCGATTCTTCTCGAAAATGGCGGGCGTCCCGCCATCGGCCTACCGCGACAGCTAGCGGACCCCAGTCCGGATCCGCCGTACCGCGACAATTTCGCCGCGGCCGGTGCCACCCCTTGCGAGCGCGACCGATCCGTGGAAAGGATTGGCCCAATTGGATGAAATCGGAAATATGCGGGGTCTGTGAAATGGTTGGCGATGTCGAATTGGCGCGGCGCGTGGACGCGCGCAGCGCGCAGTATTTCGAACTGAGCGACCGGATCTGGGACGAACCCGAACTGAATTTCCAGGAGCGGCGCGCCGCCGACGGCCACGCCAAGATGCTGGAAGCCGAAGGTTTCCGCGTGACGCGCGGGATCGCGGGCATGCCCACCGCGATGGTCGGCGAAGCCGGCAAAGGCGGTCCTGTGATCGCCATTCTCGGCGAATACGATGCGCTACCCGACCTCAGCCAGCATGCCGGCGTGGCCGCCAAGAACCCGGTCGTGAAGGGCGGCAACGGTCACGGCTGCGGCCACAACATGCTCGGCACCGCCTCCCTGCTCGCGGCCGCTGCAGTCAAGGACTGGCTGG
>JAYRKO010000008.1:0-16270 GCA_041905745.1 Tagaea sp.
TTCCCGACCGAACTGACCGACGCGGTCGGGCAGGGGCTTGGCGAGCGCGGGCACGAATTCGGCACCGTCACGGGCCGCCCGCGCCGCTGCGGCTGGTTCGATGCCGTTCTCGTGCGCCAGGCCGTGCGTAACGGCGGGCTGCGCGGCATCGCACTCACCAAGCTCGACGTGCTCGACGGCATGGACGAACTGAAGGTGTGCGTGGCTTACGACATCGACGGGCGACGCTTCGACCGTCTGCCGGCCGCGCAGAACCTGCAGGCCAAGGCCAAGCCCGTCTACGAGACGATGCGCGGCTGGAAGGAATCGACGCGCGGTGCGCGCTCGTTCGCCGAACTGCCGGCGGCGGCGATCAAGTACATCGTACGCATCGAGGAGCTGATCGGCTGCCGCGTGGCGCTGCTCTCGACCAGTCCCGAACGCAACGACACGATCCTCGTGGAGGATCCGTTCGCGGGCTGACCCTCGTATTGTATGCCGTTGATGTAGTTGGCGATTTGTGAATTCCTGACGACGTAGATTCCCCCGATTTCGCGGGAGCAACCTTACGTCGATGGCCGAGCCTGCGAACATCGTCGAGCCGGAAGAAAGAGCGGCGCCCGCCGGACTGTCCGGCGAGAGCGTGGCGCTCGGCAGCCGCTTTTCGATCTTCCCGTCCACGCCGATCGCCGAGATGTCGTCGGCGAGCGTGCGCGCCTTCGCGGCGACCGACGCGCGCGATCCCGACCGCGCGCGCGTGGCGCTGGTGTGCAGGCCCGAGTTGCCCGCGCGCCTGCAAGGCGCCAAGAGCATGAAGTCGATCGACCGGCCGGGCCTGCTGCGGCTCTACGATTTCGGTCTCGTCGACTGGCCGGGTGCGGCGGGCAAGCGGCTCGTCCTCGTCTACGACTTTCCGGAAGGCGGCCCGCTCTGGACGGCCGCGGGCCCGCGCGACGCGTGGACTCCGCCCAAGCTCATCAGCCAGCTGCTGACGCCGGTCGCCGCGGCACTTACGGACATGTTCCTGCGCAACGTCATCCACCGCGCGGTGCGCCCGCAGAATCTCTACTGGCTCGACCAGGCGCGCACGCGCGTGGTGCTGGGGCCATGCCTTGCCGCACCGCCCGGCTACGACCAGCCGGCCGCCTTCGAGACGATCGAATGCGCCATGGCCGATCCCGACGCACGCGGCGAGGGAACCCGCACCAACGACATGTTCGCGCTGGGCATGACGCTGATGAGCTTCGCGCAAGGCGCTTTGCCCGCGAACCTCGATCCGGAAGACGCGATCTCGCGGCGCATCGAGCGCGGGTCGTTCGATACCTACGCCGACGGCCACGCGCTTCCCGCCGTGCTGATGGACGCGCTGCGCGGTCTCACCAACGACTGGGAGGGCGACCGCTGGACGGTGGAAATGCTGCGCGGCTGGATCGACGGCCAGCGCCAACAGCCCACGCATACGGCGCCGCCGCTGCTGCGTTCGGCGATCGGCTACCGGTTCGCGGGGCGCGACTACAAGAACCCGCGCGATCTCGCCCACGGGCTGGGCAAGCGCTGGGAGACGGCGGCGCGCGAACTGCGCACCGGAAACGTCGCGCTCTGGATCCGCAACACGCTGGGCGACCAGAAGCTGCACGACCGCATCGTCGCGGCCATCAAGGAACCGACCGGCGATACGAACCCCGCGTTCAACGACGCCTCGGTCGTGGCGCGGGTGTGCATCCTGCTCGATCCCATGGCGCCGATCCGCTTTCGCGGCCATTCGATCACGCTCGACGGCTTCGGCAGCGCATTGGCCGGCGCCATGCGCAAGCCCGGCATGGGCGAGATCTTCGCCGACATCATCCGCGCGCGCCTGCCGGGTGCGTGGGCGCATTTCCACAAGATGGCCGGCGGCAAGAACAGCCCGCCCAACGGCTTCGTCGAGCGGCTGTCCAAGTGGATCGACGATCCGGCACCCGGCAACGGACTGGAGCGCTGTCTCTACGAACTCAACCCGAACCTTCCCTGCTTCTCGGAAATGGCCGCGGGCATGTGGGTTTCCGAGCCCGATCAGGTGCTCGAGGCGCTCGAAGCCTCGGCCGGCGCCGAGCGCAAGCCCATCGACCGGCACATCGCCGCCTTCCTCGCCGTCCATGCCGAGGCGGAACCGGCCCAGATCAAGGCGCTGATGAACCCGGAGCAGGTCGACGTGCAGGGCGGACTGTCGGTCGTCCGGCTGCTGGCCGACCTGCAGGCGAAGTTCGGGCCGCCGTCGGTGCCCCGGCTCACTGCGTGGTGCGCGGGTCTCGTGCGGGAATTCGTCGACGGGCTCCGGCACCTGCCGCTGCGCGCAGCCCAACTCGCCCAGCTCCACAAGGTTTCCGAGGACGGCGATCTCAAGCAGCTCCTCGATCTCGTCGACAACGAAAAGATGCGCGAGGTCGACAGCCGGGGTTTCGATGCCGCGCGCGAAGCCTACGTGAACGCCGAGGCGGAGATCGTCGAGATCCGCAACGGCGGGCCGGCGCGTGCCCAGGCCGCGCGCCGCGACGGCAAGGAGGCGGCGGCCATCGTCGCGGCCTGCCTGTCCGCCGTCATCGGTGTCTGCGCCGTCGTCCTGAAGCTGCTCTGATGGCCAAGCATCCGCCGGCCGGCAAGGTTTCGACGCGCAACCCCGTGACGACCGTGACGGCGGCGGCAGGCGTCCTCGCGGTCGTCGCGTGGCTCGCGTGGACGGTGCCGTGGCTCTGGCTGTTCACGGCGGCGGGACTGCTGCCGGCGATCGCCGCCTACGTCGTCGATCCGGGCAAGGAGAAGAACGATGCGGTCGCGGTGGGCACGCTCAGCGTCAGCGCCATGCTGCCGTTCCTTCTCGACGGTCTCGCGCAGGCCGGCCATTCGGCGGGGCGCGAAATCCTCGGCAGTCCGCTCGCGTGGCTGTCGGTCTATGCCGCGGCGCTGTTCGCCTATGCGCTCGGCTGGATACTCCCGATTTCGCTGAACACGATTTACGAAGCGCGGGCGGGCGCGCGCCTGCGCCATCTCCTGCGCCACCAGCAGAACCTCGTCGCCGAATGGGGTCAGGGCGTGCGCGAGGAGTTTCCGGGACGCGGCGGCGCCTAGGCGCCGTTCGGTCGGCCGCGTCGCGGGGGGATTGCGCCCGACGCGTCAGATAATTATCCTAATTAACGGTTTGTGAATCCTTAACGGCGTAAACTTTCGCGCTTTTGCCGTTCCCCGATTCGGGAAGCGGCGAAATGGAAGGACGACCGCAGGCCGATGGCCGAGCCAGCCAACATCGTCGAGCCGGAAGAGATCGAGGAGAAGAAGGCGTCGGGCCCGTCGGGCCCGTCCGTCGCGCTGGGCAACCGTTTCCAGATTTTCCCCTCGATGCCGATCGCGGACATGTCATCGGCGAGCGTGCGCGCCTTCGCGGCGACCGACACGCGCGATCCCGGCGTGGCGCGCGTGGCGCTGGTGTGCGGCCCCGAACTGCCCGCGCGCCTCGAAGGCGCCAAGGGCATGAAGTCGATCGACCGGCCGGGCCTGCTGCGGCTCTACGAATTCGGCCTCGTCGACTGGCCGGGCGCATCGGGCAAGCGTCTCGTCCTCATCTACGACTTTCCCGAAGGCGGCCCGCTGTGGACGCCCAGCGGCCCGCGCGACGCGTGGACGCCGCCCAAGCTCATCAGCCATCTGCTGAACCCGGTTTCCGGCGCGCTTGCCGAGATGTTCCTTCGCAACGTGCCGCATCGCGCGGTGCGCCCGCAGAACCTCTACTGGCTCGACCAGGCGCGCACGCGCGTGGTGCTGGGCCCGTGTCTTGCCGTGCCGCCGGGGTACGAGCAGCCGGCCGCCTTCGAGACGATCGAATGCGCGATGGCCGACCCCGAGGCGCGCGGCGAGGGCACGCGCGCCAACGACATGTTCGCGCTGGGCATGACGCTGATGAGCTTCGCGCAAGGCGCCTTGCCCGCGAATCTCGATCCGGAGGATGCGATTTCGCGGCGCGTCGAACGCGGCTCGTTCGACACCTACTGCGACATGAACAAGATCCCCGCCGTGCTGATGGAGCCGCTGCGCGGCCTCACCAACGACTGGGAAGGCGACCGCTGGACGATCGAGATGCTGCGCGGCTGGATCGACGGCAAGCGCCAGCAGACGACACAGACCGCTCCGCCGCTGCTGCGCGCGGCGACGGGTTACAAGTTCGGCGGGCGCGAGTACAAGAACCCGCGCGACCTTGCCAACGGCCTGGGCAAGCGCTGGGAGACGGCCGCGCGCGATCTTCGCAGCGGCAATCTTTCGATGTGGGTGCGCAATACGCTGGGCGACCAGAAGCTCCACGACCGCATCAACGCCGCCGTCAAGGAACCGACCGGCGACCCGAATCCGACCTTCAACGACGCGACGATCGTGGCGCGGGTGTGCATCCTGCTCGATCCCATGGCGCCGATCCGCTTCCGCGGCCATTCGATCACGCTCGACGGGATGGGCACGGCGCTGGCCGCGGCCATGCGCAAGCCCGGCATGGGTCCGGTCTTCGCCGACATCATCCGCGCGCGCCTACCCGGTGCATGGGCACATTTCCACAAGATGGCCGGCGGCAAGAACGGTCCGCCCAACGGTTTCGTCGAACGGCTGTCGAAATGGATCGACGATCCGTCGCCCGGCAACGGGATCGAACGGTGTCTCTACGAACTCAACCCGAACCTGCCTTGCTTCTCCGAGATGGCGGCGGGCATGTGGGTTTCCGAGCCCGATCAGGTGCTCGAGGCGCTCGAAGCGTCCGCCGGTTCGAACCGCAAGCCCATCGACCGGCACATCGCCGCCTTCCTCGCGGTCCACGCGGGCGCCGATCCGGGGCAGATCAAGGCGCTGATGAATCCCGAGCATGTCGACGTGCAGGGCGGGCTTTCGATCGTCCGTCTGCTGGCCGACCTGCAGGCGAAGTTCGGGCCGCCGTCGGTCCCCAAGCTCACCGCGTGGTGCGCGGGCCTCGTGCGGCAATTCGTCGACGGGCTCAAGCATCTGCCCCTGCGCAGCGCACAGATCGCCCAGTTGACCAAAGTGTCGGAGGAAGGCGATCTCAAGCAGCTCCTCGATCTCGTCGACAACGAAAAGATGCGCGAGGTCGACAGTTGGGGCTACGACGCCGCACGCGAAGCATATGCCGCGTGCGAGGCCGAGATCGTCGAGATCCGCAACGGCGCGCAAGCGCGCGCGCAGTATGCCAAGCGCACCGGCAAGGAAACGGCCGCCCTCACCGCGGCGAGCCTGTCGGGCGTGGTCGGCATCGGCTCGCTGCTGCTGAGGCTGTTCTGATGGCCAAGAAGCCCAAGCCCAAGAAATCGACCGACCGCAGCCCAATGACGCTCGCCATGGCCGGTGCGGGCGTGCTCGCCGTCATCGCGTGGCTTGGCTGGACGGTGCCGTGGCTGTGCCTGTTCGTCGTCGCGGGCATGCTGCCCACGCTCGCGGCGGCCGTCACCGACGTCACGAAGGAAAAGCACGATGCCATCGCCGTGGGCACGCTCAGCGCCGGCGCGATGCTGCCGTTCCTGCTCGACGGCCTCGCGCAGGCCGGGCGTACCGGCGGACGCGAGATCCTCGGCAATCCCTTCGCTTGGTTCTCGGTCTATGCGGCGGCGATGTTCGCATACGCCTTGTGCTGGCTCTTCCCGATCGTCGTGAACGCCATTTACGAGAACCGCGCCGAGGCGCGCCTGCGCCAGCTGCTGCGCCGGCAGCAGAATCTCGTCGCGGAGTGGGGCGAGAGCGTGCGCGAGGAATTGCCGCCGGCCGCCGGCGGCTAGTCCTTCAGGCGCCGGCGGGCGGCCGCTTCCTGTGCGGCCGCGTCGACTTTCACGGCCTTCTGCAGCTTCTCGAACGCACGCACCTCGATCTGGCGCACGCGCTCGCGGCTGATGCCGAATTTCTGCGCCAGATCCTCGAGCCGCGCCGGATCGTCCTTGAGGCGCCGCTCGGTGAGGATCGCGCGCTCGCGCGCGTTGAGCCGCGCGAGCGCCTTCGTCAGCAGCGCGCGCCGGCGATCTGCCTCCTCGCCGTCGGCAAGCTTGATCTCCTGATCGGCGCTGTCGTCGACGAGCCAGTCCTGCCACTCGCCGCCTTCCTCGCCGTCGTTGCGCACGGGCGCGTTGAGCGAACTGTCGGGGCCGGCGAGGCGGCGGTTCATGTCGACGACGTCCTGCTCGGGCACGGCGAGCTTCGTGGCGATCTGCTTCACCGCTTCCGGCGGCAGGTCGCCCGCGTCGATCTCCTTCATCTGGCCCTTGAGGCGACGCAGGTTGAAGAACAGCTTCTTCTGCGCGGCCGTGGTGCCCATCTTCACGAGCGACCAGGAATGCAGGATGTACTCCTGGATCGCCGCGCGGATCCACCACATGGCGTAGGTGGCGAGCCGGAAGCCGCGCTCGGGCTCGAACCGGCGCACGGCCTGCATCATGCCGACGTTGCCTTCCGAGATGAGATCGGCAAGCGGCAGGCCGTAGCCGCGATAGCCCATCGCGATCTTCGCGACGAGCCGCAGGTGCGACGTGACGAGGCGGTGCGCGGCCTGCTTGTCCTGCCGTTCGCGCCAGGCCTTGGCCAGCACGTACTCCTCGTCCGGCGCAAGCATCGGGAACTTGCGGATCTCGTCGAGGTAGCGGCTGAGGCTGCCCTCGCCGGACGGAACGGGAAGCTTCGCGCTCATGCCGCCACCTTCGCCGCGGCCGCAAGCCGGGCGCGCAAGGCTTCGATGTCGGGCGCGTAGGCGCGCGCGAAACGCAGGCGTTCGCCCGTCTCCGGATGTTCGAAGCCCAGCACGAACGCGTCGAGCGCCTGGCGCGGGAAGGCCGCCATCGCCGCGTCGAGCGGGCCGGCGGCCGCACGCGCCTTGCGCGCGTAGAGCGCGTCGCCCACCAACGGGCAGCCGATCGAGGCCATGTGGACGCGGATCTGGTGCGTGCGCCCGGTGGCGAGCCTGCACTCGACGAGCGCCGCGCGCTGGCCGAACGGCTCGACCGTCCGGTAGTGCGTGCGCGCACTCTTGCCGCCGGTCTTCACCAACGCCATGCGCTTTCGGTTGTTCGGGTCGCGGCCGATATTGCCCTCGATGTCGCCCTCCGCGGGTCGCGGCCGGCCGCGCACGATGGCGGCATAGACGCGCTCGACGTCGTGCCGCGCGAACTGGGCGGAAAGATGGCGGTGCGCGCGGTCGGTCTTGGCCGCGACCATCAGGCCGCTCGTGTCCTTGTCGAGCCGGTGTACGATCCCCGGCCGCTCGACCCCGCCGATGCCGGAAAGCGTGCCGCGGCAATGCGCCAGCAGCGCGTTCACCAGCGTGCCGCCGGCGTTGCCGGGGGCGGGATGGACGACGAGGCCCGCGGGCTTGTCGATCACGATCACGCTGTCGTCCTCGTGGACGACGACGAGCGCGATGTTCTCGGCTTCCTGCTTCGCCTCGCGTGCCGGCGGCACGTCCAGGGCCAGCGTCTCGCCTTCTTTGACCTTGCGCGAGGGCTCCGTTATCGTCGCGCCCGCCACGCGCACGCGGCCTTCCTCGATCAGCGCCTTGAGGCGGCTGCGCGAAAGCCCGGCGGGGTGCAGGGCGGCCAGCGCGCGGTCGAGCCGTTCGCCGGCAATTGCCGCCGGTACAGACGTCTCGAAACGTTCGGAGCCCGATTCCATGCCGATCTTGGTACCCGACCAGCGCCGCCGAATCCATCGATGCGTGCGCTGAAGGCCGTCGTCGTCGGGCTGGGCGTCCTGTGTGCGGGCGCTTTCGGCCTTCTCGTGTGGCTCGTCGCCTCGGGCGGCATCGGCAAGCCGGCCGCCCCGGTCCCGCCGCCCGCCGCCGCCGGTGCGCCGTCGCGCGGCTGGGGCGAGCTCGATCTGGGCCTGCCGGCCGGCAGCCGCATCCTCGCGATCGCCGGCGGCGGCGACGCGCTTTCCATCCATGTGCGCCTGCCCGACGGGGCCGAGCGCATCGTCGTCGTCGATCCGCGCACGGGCACGCCGCTCGGGCGCGTCGTTCCGGGGGAAAAATGAACTTCGCATCCGACAACACCGCGCCGATGCATCCGCGCGTGCTCGAAGCGCTTGGCCGCGCCAACGACGGCACGGCGATGCCGTACGGCAACGACCCGCTCGCCCAGCGCGTGGAAAAGCGCATCGCGGAAATCTTCGAACGCGATTGCGCGGTATTCCTCGTGTCGACCGGCACGGCGGCCAACGCGCTGGCGCTTGCCGCCTGCTGCCCGCCGTGGGGTGCGGTCTACTGCCATCCCGAAGCGCATGTCGACGACGACGAATGCGGCGCGCCGGAATTCTACACCGGTGGCGCGAAGCTCGTGGGCGTGGAAGGTGCGCACGGCAAGATCGCCTCGACCGATCTGGAAGCCGCACTTGCGGGTGCGGGCAAGGGCGTCGTCCATCACGTGCAGCCGGCTGTCGTGTCGCTGACCAACGCGACCGAAGCCGGCACGGTCTATACGCCCGCCGAGACGGCCGCACTTTCGGCCGTCGCGAAGCGGCATGGCGTAAAGCTTCACGTCGACGGCGCGCGCTTCGCCAACGCGCTCGCCGGGCTCGGCTGCACGCCGGCCGAGGCGAGCTGGAAGGCCGGCGTCGACATCCTTTCCTTCGGCGGGACCAAGAACGGCTGCATGGCGGCCGAGGCGATCGTCGTGTTCGACAAGGCGCTTGCCGAAACGCTCGCCTTCCGCCGCAAGCGTGCGGGCCATCTCTTCTCGAAGATGCGTTTCCTCGCGGCACAGATGGACGCCTATCTCGACGGCGGGCTGTGGCTCGATCTCGCCCGGCACGCCAATTCGATGGCGCGCCGGCTCGCCGACGGGCTTGCGGCCCTGCCGGGTGCCAAGCTCGTCCACCCGGTCGAAGCGAACGAGATTTTCGTCGACCTGCCCGAAGCGGCGATCGCCGCAACCGAGAAGGCCGGCTACCGGTCCTACCGCTGGCTGGGGCCGGGAACGCAGCGTCTGCGGCTCGTTTCGGCGTGGTCCAGCAAGGCCGACGACGTCGACGGCTTCGTCAAAACGGCCCGCTCCGCGCTGGCTTGATTCGCCCCCGGCGATGGGCTAAACCCACCCCTCGTCGCGCGGGTCCCCATCGTCTAGAGGCCCAGGACGGCACCCTCTCACGGTGCAGACCGGGGTTCGAATCCCCGTGGGGACGCCAGCGATTACAAATAGTTAAATTGAACGCTGGGTAATAGTTCAGCGCCGTACGGAATGCGTACGGAAAATGGCTGTTGGCTTATGCATGAGCGTCAAGGACGACCTTTCGTCAGCGTTGCAACTCGTGCGGTCGCGATAAGCTCTCGAGCCGTCTCCGACGAAATCGCGAACCCGATGCCGATGATCTGCCGCCCGTCGGCGGCGGCAGTCCGGACTAGCTTCCGGCGCATTGTGGCAATGCCGTCGTCGACGTCGAGATCACCCGCTTCGTTTCTGTCAGGGGCGACCGGCAGAAAATATGACGATCGCCAGAGGAATTATAGGTCGCGCGATTTGGAAGCGGGGCTCGACGGACACGCGTTTCCTTACCCTCGCGAAGCACTTTGTTGCTTGACCCTGGGACCTAGAGTCTGCCGTGCCGATCGTTAGTAGTCTGTTCGTACGTAGCTTCCGAACGAGCTGAAACAGGCGAATCCGGTGCGCGAGTTCTTGTGATTCCCAAGCGTCGAGTCGTAGCTTTTCTTCCGGAAGGTCCTGCCGCAAGCATTGCATTTGAAGACATAGGTCGGCCCGCCTGCAGCACGTGCAATTCGAGCGCGCGGTGCGGTGGGCGTTGCGCCGACACGAGGTTCCCTGCGGATCGCGAATTTCTCGACCTGCGGCATCCTTTTCGTGGGCGGAATGGTTTGCGGGCCGATCGGCGTCAGTTCGACCGGGTAACGCGGCGAAAACGATTTCTGCGTCGTCTTTGCGCCGAAGATGCTTTCGACGCGATAGCTCCGCGGTTGACCGTCCTGCGCCCGAACGGCCATCAGAAGGACATTGCCGTCTGCTGTCCGGCGGAGAGAGTAGGCCTCGATTTCCCTTGTCGACCGGTTGCCGTCCATATCCTCGTAGTCGAGTTCGACAATTAACCTGTTCGCCGCGGCGAACCTGATCGTCTCGATGAAGTTTTGCGGATACCGACCCTGCGGAAGATCGACGAATCGATCGCGAACGAGGGCATGGTCGGAGCCCATTTCCATTGCGGGAAGCGCCGGTTCGGCCGCACCGTCCAGCCAAGCGAAAACCTCCGGCAGAGCGTTCCAGAAAGCGTCGACTGGCAACAGGTCGGGCAGCTGATGGTCGAGCATGTTCCGCCACCCCGCCTCCAACTCGGCGCGATGTGGCACTAGGTCCGATATGCGCGGAAGATCGATGCCCTTGAACGCGCATTTTTCGCGCAGCACCTCGACGAAGTGTCGCGCGTCGGGCCGCCCGCTGGCATTTCGATAGAGATGGATCACGTCATAGAGGTCGCGCGGCCGTGTGCGCTCGGCCAACGCACGGAACTTCTCTGCAAAAGCCTCGATGTAGTCGTAGGCTAGTACTTCGATCCCGGCGGCGGGTCCGTCCGAGTACGGATGGAAAATCGCCGTGCGCACGGGCGGCAAAACAATCCTCTCGTCCGCAGTTATGTCGAGCTTGATGCGCGGCAGCGCGTGTGTCGGCGAGACGGGTCCCCGGTAGCTGATCTTTCCCTGTGCAGAAAGATTGCCGCGCGGGTTCCGGAGCAACTCGAATTCGATCCTGTCCGGCGGAAATTCGATGCCGGAAGCTTCGTTGGTGTGCGAGCAGATATCGTTGAACACCCGCCTCAGGAACGTCTCGTCGATCTGAGCTGCGTCGCGGAGCGTGAAGTCGAGATCCTCGGAAAACCGATAGGTCTCGAAAAAGCATTTCTTCAGGCACGTGCCGCCCTTGAAGACCCAGCTATCGCGAAGTTCGGGGTGCGCGTAGATGCCGGCGAGAAGCCAGCCGAGGACATAATCTTTCTCAACGACGTGCGGATTGAGGGATGTCTGTTCGGCAACCCGGAGGATTTCCCGCCTGTCGATCAATTCGGATCGCCTCGTTGCCAGCCAGTCGGGATACGGAGACGCCACTTTGCGACAACGACGCCTCCTTTTTGCGCGGGGTCCAAATCCGAATGCCCGCCGCTCAGGCGGCGCGCGGACTCTCCGGCGAGGGCGGCGCCGAGTGGATGCTTTTCTGTGAGGAAGCCGAGGCGCTTGAAGATCGCACCATTTCCCAGTCGCGCTGCGTATTCGACCAGCGTCGAATCGTCCCGATCTTTGCGTCGAAGGTAGGCGGCAACGCAATCTGCTGCGTGCCTGATCCCGCCGCCGACCGCTGGGTCGTCAAGCATGTCGACGATCGTGCGATGCAAGTCTGCGATAGGTACGCGCGTCCGGCCGCGCCAGACATCGCGCGTGCCGAAGAGGCGGCGTTCCGCAATGTGTTTGAGGGTAAAGTGGGCTCCTTGCCGTTCCGTGCGCGTTCGTCTGACGGCATTCGTGGTCATCACGAAGATGTCCTTGAACAACTGTTCGGTAAGATCCCAGTGTTCGGCGGCGGTCCAACCGCCGACATAGGCCGGGGCGAAGAGCGAAGGCACGAGGACCCAAGGATCGACGAGGACGCGTTCGGCGTCCATCGTGTCGATAGACGCGGCGACATAGGCACCCCAGCCGACGCGTCGAAGCCATCCCTGATCGACCCAGCGCGCCAGGCGCTTGGCGGCTGCCGTTCGGTCGAGGTCCAATGCCTCCGCTACGTCGCCAACACGGATCACGTCGCCCGCTCTGGACAACACACGTACCAGCTGCCTACGGCCCATTGGGAGTGTACGTTCGGATACCATCAATCAGAAGTTCTCTAAAAATGTGAATTTTCGACGTTTTTGTAACATAGATGCGAGCGATATTCAGAAATATAATGCCATTTTTCCCATAAAATACGAAAAATGGCAATCGTAGTAAAATTGTTAACCTCAAGCCACGCCTTTGCAGGCAAGCCGAGGAGGCTGGCCGAAGCAATGATTCGCGGTAAGACAGGGAGTGGGACTTTTCCACCTCAAGAGGGTTGATTGAACCTGAACAGCTAAAGAAAACTGCCCGTAAAACAGGTCCTTACCTTCTGGCCATCGGCTTCGTAATGCGCGGGTGGGGGTTCAATTCCCTCCTGCGGCATCATTTCTTTTCAATGATTTAAGACGTGAATTCGGCCCGCCGGCTGCATTCCGTATTTTCTTATGCACCCGTTGTGCACCCGGCCGGCATGAAATGTGACCCATGATCGTGGTGCCTTCGTGCTGCGCCGGATAGTGTGAGCGCATTTAACGGGAGGGTCGAATGCGTGCCGACTGCGAGGCGATCGTCGTAAGGGCGGAACTGCAGGCGGCACTCGAGGGGACTGGGCCGGCGATTTCCCTGATCCCGTCGGATCTCGTTCGGATCGCGCCGTGGCGCGGCGGGTTACAATTCAATACCGCCGCGATCTCGGCGGACCTCAAGGCCATCGGCCGCTGGAGCCGGGTCGTCGAAGCACCTTTGGCGCTGGTCGCCGGGATTGTCGCGAAGTCCGCCGGCGTGACGCTCGTTCTGGTCTATAGCGGCAACAAACTCGTGCTCGGCCGTACCATGATCGACGCGCGCGAGGAAGCCAGTCCGTTGCGTTTCTTCCAGCCAGGCATCGAGCGCCAACCCGAACTGCTTGAGGCCCGCGCCGATCTGCGCCATCTGCTGGACCGCCCGATAAAGCCGCGGCGGCGACAGTCTCCGGTGGCGGGCCTGCCGCTATTTGGTAGCGCTGCCGCTCGAGATTAAAATTGCATCTGACGTTTAATCTGTCGAACAGAAGCCAAAAGCGAAAGACTTGCCCAGAATTGAGATGGCATTTACGCTGGACGGGTAGGAGGCGATTTCTGCGCGTTGACCCCGGGTCAATATCAAGGTTCGGGATGATCGCGCCCGATAGTATGAACTGCGTCCGAGCAACTTTCGTGGACTGGATGGGCGAGGTCGGCAGTCGATGAGCTTTCTGGTTCCGAAATATGTTTGTACCGGCTGCGATTGGACAGGCTATGGCGCTCTGGGCATAGGGTTGAGACGCTACCGATTGCCGAGTGGTCTTTATCTGAATATCAATCGAACGACGGCTTGGTGTCATTCGTGCGGCACGCTCGGTGCTGCCGAGGCGATTCCGGCAGTCGAAGATACTGAAGCCCTGATTGCGCGTGAAGAGGCAGAACTTGCTGAAGTCATGCGAACAGGACGACCCGGGCCATGGTGGTGGCCAAATCACGAATATCGAAAGAGAGTTATGTGTGCACGCTACAGCGTCAATGAAGCAAAAGGCTGGCGGGAATTCTTTATACTCAGAAAGAGTCCGCCTCGATGCCTAGAATGCGGTAGCCATCAAATCGAGCGACTGCCAAAGCACCAATTTCGGAGAGCCCACGACCTTATTCAGCTGCCGATGCTGCACCCGGAGTGTTCAGGCGATGGACACATCGTTGGACACTTCGGCAAGAATACTGGGGCGAGCCTAGGCACGCCGATGTTCGCATATGAGTATTCAATCGATGGGGAGTTGGTCGCCAAAGTTATTGATCGTTCGCCTGCTCCAAAGCGCTGGCGGTGAAAAAATATCCGTATTCGCCGAATGATTCTTCGGGCAGGGCGGAAGGCAGTTCTGCGTCAAGTGCATCTTTCAATCCAAGCTACGTGCGCTGGACTATTGTGTGAGGTTAAAAGTGCGCGAGAAGCTGGAGAGAGCGAAGCGACACCACGAGAGGGCGCTGCGGAATCTGCGGTCGATCAGAGGCGTTCTGGGGCGTCCGAATCTGAGTCCCGAGAAGCGTCGGAAAGCGCAAGACCTGCTGGAGAGGCAGAAGCGGCTCGTCGCGATCGCGAAGAATGCGGTCGTGGCGGAGAGCCAACTTTCGAGTCCGGATGACGTTTTCCGGCTTGCTTGGTCATGCCGATATCCAGTCGACATGCTCGATCAAGACACTCCACTAGCAGAGGCACTATTCAGAATCGCTGCTCAACTGAGATACCGCCCTGCATGTAGCACTCTCGGACAATTGTTATGGCTAGGCAGAAACGGAAAAAGGGAACCGGAAGAAGCGGTTTTTTGGCTCTCCAAGGCGACACCCGACCCAAGCAACTCTTGGTATCAACAGTATCACTATAGAGAAGCTCAGTACTATCTCGGTCGTGCGCACTGGAGCGGCGTTGGCGCGCCGATTGACCGGAAGTTGGCTCTGGATGAACTGACGATCGCTGCGACTCTGGGATCGGCGTCCGCTGCGTACTCTTTAAGTTACGTCCATCGCTTCGGTCCGCCGCCATTTCGAGATTTGAAGATCGGCCATCACTACCTGTTGCAAGCCGCGCTCGATGATCTGCGCGCGGGTTACGAGATGGGCCTAAGGTTAGAGCTTGGCCGAGGAGTGCCACGCGACGCAGTTAAGGCTTTCGAGAACTATCGGCGCACTGGCGAAATCGGGGTCGGTCTATTCAGTGCGCTGTCACTCTTTCGGGGCGGCTATTTGATGCATTGCGGAATTGCTGGGACAGGGGTCGAGGCAAGAGAGAACGAACTTTGGCGCAAACTCGTCGTTCTTACAGGTTCAGCGTACCGGGTCATTCAAGATACGCTGATTCCGGCAATAGGGAGATTACGTCGTCAAGGATATCGTCAATACGTCCCACTCCACCGCGTAAATGACATACGCGACGCGCTGGATGTTGACCTTGAGCGACAAGCCGAAAGACCCGAGCGAGTATTCTTGGATCCTAAGTCGGATCGGTTGGGACATATCCAACTATTTCGTTCCGCAGTCGAAGAGCTCAAGCTCAAAAGATATTCTTTGGCTGCTGATATCGTAAACGAAGCCATCGACGCTGGCCTGCCGCAACCCTTCCAGAAAATGGCTGAACGCCTTTGGCGTCTCATCGCTGCCAAAGGTGCGCCAGGCTCACCGAGGGAAAGTCCAATACGACGGATTCAACGCGGGAACCGGTGGTTGGCCGAGATCGAGAAGCAAGTCCCGGAAGAGGAGATAGTCCCGCCGGCCAAATTCGCGCTTCCGGATATGCAACAGATAGCCTCAAACCACCTCGCCGATCTCTCGCGAGACGTTCCGCGTGCGGAGGTCAATGCAGCGACAAGATCGGGTCTCAAGGTCAGCGGGGTCTACGCCATCGAGATCGCAGCAACAGGCAGGCGCTACATCGGATCGGCATTCGATATCGGCGTAAGGTGGCGCGCCCATGTTTGGATGCTGAGACGAGGCAAACATTGGAACCAGACTTTGCAGCTAGCGTTCTACGAAAATGGCCTTCAGGCGTTACGATTCAGAATCGTTGAGGCAGTCGAAGATCAATGGAGGCTGGCAGAGCGGGAGGAGTTCCATTTCTCGCAAAACCAAAACGGGCAATTGCTCAATGCCCGTATAGTGGCTCTTCGACCAGACATCAGCTGGGAAGAGATGTTGTTCTTCGAGTATCGGGAGCGGCTGCAATCAGTGTCCGCAAATGCAAACACCCAATCCCTTGATGGGCATGCAATTAAAAATCAGGTGATTCGGACCATTGCCGAATCCGTTTTGATTGAGCGCGAACGCCGCTATCCCATCGTCGGAAAGGTCCTAGACGACCTGACAACCGAGATCAAGATTGCTCTTATCCGAGGTCAGGCGAGAGTCGCCGCGCGCGAACGACAAAAGTGAGGTCTGCGTGGGGCCTGCCGCCCGTCCGTTATGGAGATTGATCGGCCGACTTGTCGGGACCGATAGCGAGGAAGTTCTCAATCTCTGCCGTCGTCCAGAGTTCAACAGTTCTGGAGTCCGTATTAAGATCCATCGCGGCGACCAAGTGAGCCTGAGGTGCCTTACCCCACCCCCTGTCCAGAAGGGCCTCTGCTGCGGCTATGCGGGCCGCTGGTGGGCTTCCTCGGTCCGATATGATCTCGGCCAGCGTCGCAACTGCCTGCGCCGTATGAGCGCGTGCAGCGTCCCTTACATCACGCAGGGCACGGGGAAACCCGGACGGGTTGCCGGAGTGCCCGGGAAGCCAGGTTGTATTGCTGCGGGGCATGTCGAACCGTGGGGTCAGGGAGGGGTTGAATGTACGCCCGCGCGCCCGATATGAGCGCGGGCGTACAGGGGGTATGGGGGACACTGAGTGCGAAGTTCGACAACGCAGTACTTCAATCACATGCGAAACACTGGCCAAACCCGGAAAGACACTGTGTGGCTAGGCGCCCGAGAACTGGTCATC
>JAYRKO010000465.1:0-2834 GCA_041905745.1 Tagaea sp.
CTTCGGTTCCGCAAGTCTGTTTCCGGACCGCCGCCCGGGTCGGTCGCGCGAGGTGCCCGGCGACGGGCATCCCAGAGGAATGGTCATCGCCGGCCCGCAAGGGCCGGCACAGAACCCGGCTTACAGGCCGTCTGGCGTTTTCCTCTCCTTCTTGATCCCGACATGACGCCGCCGCGCCCCCGCCCCGGCGACGCCATCGGCTTGCCTGAATTCCCGATCAAAATACTCGGACATGCGGTGTTAAATTTGGTTAATGTCCCCTGCTTTGCGACCACTAGAACGGAACGTGTTCAAGGCGAAACAGAGGGTTAGCCCATTGACGCCCATATACGCCCATGATATCCCATACTGTCCCACGAACTCCAACCTGCGTGCAGGGGAGGTCGGCGGGGCCGCGCGGAAAGACGAAATTCTCCCGTTTTTCAAGGCGTTGCGTAGTCGGGGACGGGACAAGGAACAACGGCGCGGACGATGGCCAAGACCGCGTTCATCGGCACCTACCGCTTCAGGATCGACCGAAAGGGGCGCGTCTCCGTTCCGGCCGATTTCCGGGCGGTGCTCGCCCACAAGGGCGAGGAAGGTCTGAACGTGCTCCCGTGGGCGGGCCCATCCGTGCGCGCGATCGGCAACGACGTGCTCGCGAAGATCGGGGCCGCCGCCGATCCGCTCGCCGCGTTCAGCTCCACGCCGCTCGACAACGCCGCGATCCTCGCGGCCGATCTCATTCCGCTTTCGCTCGACGCCGAGGGCCGCGTGTCGCTGCCCGAGACGCTTGTCGCGCACTGCAAGCTCGGCGAGTTCGCGGCGTTCGCGGGCCGCAACACGTTCTTCGAAATCTGGAACCCCGAAGCGCTCGAGGCCTTCCAGGCCGCGCGCCGCGCGGGTCAGGGAGCCTGAGGCGCATGCGCGAACCGGCCGCGCCCCAGTCCCCTTCCGGCCCTGCGGCGCACGTCCCGGTCCTTCTCGCCGAAACGCTCGCGGCCCTCGCGGTGCGCGACGGCGGGCGCTATCTCGACGGCACGTTCGGTGCTGGCGGCTACACGCGCGCGATCCTCGACGCGGCGAACTGCACGGTCGTCGCCGTCGACCGCGATCCCGAAGCCATCGCGCGCGGCGCGGAAATGAAGAAGCGCTACGGCGCAAGGCTCTCCCTCGTCGAGGGGCGCTTCGGCGAGCTCGACCGCGCGGCCCGCGAGGCGGGCTTCGCCGCACTCGACGGCGTGGCGCTCGATCTCGGCGTTTCCTCGCCGCAGATCGACACGCCCGAACGCGGCTTCTCGTTCCGCTTCGACGGCCCGCTCGACATGCGCATGGAGCGTCAGGGCCCGTCGGCCGCCGACATCGTGAACACGTGGGGCGAGAAGGAACTCGCCGACGCGATCTTCGCGCTGGGTGAGGAACGCCATTCGCGCCGCGTGGCGCGCGCCATCGTCGCCGCGCGTGCCGAGAAGCGCATCGAGCGCACGGGCGAACTTGCACAGGTCGTGCGCGGCGCGGTCCCGCGCTCGAAAGACGGGATCGATCCGGCCACGCGCACCTTCCAGGCGCTGCGCATCGCCACGAACGACGAACTGGGCGAACTGTCGCGTGCACTCGCCGCGGCCGAACGCATTCTCGCGCCCGGCGGGCGGCTTGCCGTCGTCTCGTTCCATTCGCTCGAAGACCGCGCGGTGAAGCGCTTCCTCAAGACGCGATCGGGCGACGTCGACCGCGGCTCGCGCCACATGCCCGCGCGCGGCCCCGCCGCCGCACCCAGCTTCCGCCTTGTCCAGCGCAAGGGCATCCGCCCGTCCGCGGAAGAGGCCGACGCCAATCCGCGCGCGCGTTCCGCGACGCTGCGCGTGGCCGAGCGCACGACCGCGCCCGCGTGGGCCGCCGGGGAGGCCGCATGATCCGCATCGCCACCTGGCTGTGGATCGCGGTCGCCGGCCTGATGGGCTACGGCCTCTACCAGCTCAAGCACGAAGTCATCGCGCTCGAAAACGAGCTCGGCCGCCTCAACCGGCAGATCGTGCAGGAGCAGCAGAACATCCACGTGCTGAAGGCGGAGTGGAGCTACGTCACCCAGCCCGGCCGCCTGCAGTTGCTGGCCCAGCGCCATCTCGACCTGCTGCCGATGGCGCCCAAGCAGTTCGGCCGCCTCGAAGCGCTGCCCGCGATGCCGGCGGCTTCCGTGCAGGCCGCCTCGGCCGCGCCTTCGTTGCGTTCGGGGGCGCCCGCGCGCGCCACGGAGGTGCGCTGATGGCCACGCGCCTTTCCGACATCGTGCGCGCGATCCCCGCAAGGCTGCGCCTGCAGGGCTCGGCCGCGCGCTCGATGGAGACCGCGCGCCACCGTCTCGTCGTCGCCTCGCTTCTCTTCTCGGTCTGCTTCGCGGTCGTGGGCGTGCGTCTCGTCGACGTGACGCTGCTTTCCGAAGCGCGCGAGCCGCGCGTGCCGCGCGTTTCCAACACCGGCCCGCTCGATCTCGCGCGCGCCGACATCGTCGACCGCAACGGCGTGCTGCTGGCGACCTCGCTCGTCACGCAGTCACTCTACGCGAACCCCAAGCTCATCGGCGACGCCGAGACGACCGCGCGCCGGCTCGCCGCCGTGCTGCCCGGCCTCGACGAGAAGACCGTGCGCGACCGGCTCGCCTCGGAAAGCCGCTCGTTCGTGTGGATCCGGCGCAACATGACGCCGCGCCAGCAGTACGAGGTGAACCGGTTGGGCGTGCCGGGCCTGTTCTTCCAGCGCGAGGAACGCCGCGTCTATCCGACCGGCCCGCTGGTCAGCCACGTCGTGGGCTTCTCCGACCTCGACAATCGCGGCCTTGCGGGCGTCGAGCAGTCGTT
>JAYRKO010000466.1:0-2831 GCA_041905745.1 Tagaea sp.
CGGCCCGTTCGATGAACGCATCGCGCACGACGCGGCGCGCCGCCCTGCTGGGTGCGGGTGCGACGCTTGCCGCGTGTGCCGCCCCTGCCCCGCTGCGCGGACCGGCGACGGCGGGCGAACATCCCTTCGCGCTGGGCGTCGCGTCGGGCGATCCGTCGCCCGACGGCTTCGCGCTGTGGACGCGTCTCGTGCGCGATCCGGTCGCACCGGCCGGCGGCTTCGAAGGGCTTGCCCCCGCGGATGTCGCGTGGGAAGTCGCGCGCGATCCGGGCTTCGCTTCGGTCGAGCGGCGCGGCACGTTTCGCACCGATCCAGGCGACGCGCACAGCGTCCATGTCGAGATCGCCGGCCGCGAACCCGCGCGCGACTACTGGTATCGCTTCCGCGCGCGCGGCCATGCCAGCGCCGTGGGCCGCGCGCGCACCGCACCGGCGCCCGACGCCACCGCCGGCAAGCTCGCCTTCGTGTCGTGCGGCTGCAGCAACTACGAGCACGGTTTCTTTACCGCCTACCGCCACATCGCGGCCGAAGCGCCAGACTTCGCGTTCCATTACGGCGACTACATCTACGAATACGGCACCTATCGCGGTTCCAGTCCGCGCCCGCGCCTGCATGCCGGCGCCACGTGCCGCACGCTCGACGACTACCGGCGGCGCTACGCGCAGTACAAGGCCGATGCCGACCTGCAGGCTGCGCACGCCGCCACGCCGTTCGTCATCTCGTTCGACGACCACGAAGTCGCGAACAACTGGTCGGCCGGCTCCGCGCCGTCGGGCGGCGAGAACCCGGCCGCCTTCCTCGAACGGCGCAATGCCGCACTGAAGGCGTGGTACGAACACATGCCGCTGCGCCCCGGCCAGCGCCCGACCGCGGCCGGCGTGCGGATGTACCGGAGCCTAGCCTTCGGCCGGCTTGCCGCGATGCACGTGCTCGACACGCGCCAATACCGCACGCGCCAGCCCTGCGGCGACGGCGTGAAGCCGGCCTGCGCCGAAATGGACGCACCTGGCGCCACCATCATGGGCGACGCGCAGGAGCGCTGGCTCTACGCGCAGCTAGCGGCGTCCGGCACGCGCTGGAATTTCGTCGCCCAGCAGGTCGCAATGATGCGCCTCGACATGGGTGCGCGCAGCTTCAACATGGACAGCTGGGCCGGCTACGCGGCGCAACGCGACCGGTTGCATGCCTTCCTTGCGCAGCGCCGCCCCTCGAACCCGGTCGTACTTTCCGGCGACTGGCACCGCAACTGGGTCGGCCACCTGAAAGCGGACTACGACGATCCGCGCTCGGCCGTGCTGGCGCCGGAGTTCCTCGCGACGTCGGTCAGTTCGGACGGCGACGCGGCGTTCGACGCAGCGGCCTCGCGTCGGCGGCTCTCCGCGAACCCGCATGTCCGCCATTACGGCAACGCGCGCGGCTACATGTCGTTCGCGCTGACCGAACGGCGGCTTGACGTTTCGCTGCGCGAGGTCGAATTCGTTACCCGACCCGACGCGGGCGTGCGCACGTCGCTGCGTTTCGCCGTCGAAGCCGGCGACCCGCATATCCGCGACGCGTAAGCGCGCACTTATTCCGGCAATGCCGTGCGGATCGCCGGATCGGCCGATTTGAGCGCCAGCAGAACGTCCGGATCGAACATGGCGGGCGACATGCGGTCGTCGCCTTCGGCCATCAGCGTCTGGACCGCGTCGTGCGAGATCGCGTTCTTGTACGACCGCCGTTCCCACAGCGCCGAATAGACGTCGCCGACGGCCGCGACGCGCGAAGGCGCGCTGATGGCTTGACCGACGAGCTTGTCCGGATAGCCCCGGCCGTCGAAGCGTTCGTGGTGGTGGTGGGCGACTTCCTCGACGTAGCTCAGGACCGGCGTCTCGCCGAGACGGCGCAGGCGCTGGCGGCCGAGGATCGAGTGGCGCTCGATCAGTTCGCGCTCCTCCGGGGTCAGCCGGCGCGGCGCATCGAGAATCTCGCGCGGAATGTCGAGCTTGCCGATGTCGTGGAACTGGCAGGCGAGCTGCGTCTTGACGATTTCGGCCTCGCTCCAGCCCAGTTCGCGGGCGAGGATCGAGGAGACGAGCGCCACATGCTCGGAATGAAGATGCAGGATCGGGTCGTATGCCGCCTGCTCGTTCCAAAGCTTGGCGATCCACCCTTCTTCGGGAAACTGGCTGGACGGTTCGACCATCGACACAGCGCCCCCAATCAATCTTGAAGCGACTAATAATTGCACAATTTCAACCCAGAAGTGAAGCCCCGGACGGTGCGCCCCGGCCATCGACGGCCGATCCGGGCATTCGGTCGGCCTTGCGGCATGTGCGAAGCTCCCCTACGCTTCGCCGACGATCGGGAGGCCCAGTGGAAGAAGTCGCACGCCTGCCATCCGCTTGCGCGCCGACGGCGAACGGCCGGGTCGTTGCGGGTCTGCGTCGGCGACGTGTGTTTGCGTGGGCCGCGGATGTCGCGATCTGCTCGATGCTGGCCTTCGCCGCCGCAATCCCCGCCACCTTCGTGGGCCTCGCCAGTTTCGGCGTGCTGTGGGCGCCGGCGTGGCTTGCGGTCGGCCTCATCCCGCTCGCGTACAACGCGATTCTCGTTTCGGGCAGCCGTCGGTCGACCTGGGGCCAGCGGCTGGCCGGCCTGCGGCTCGAAACGCCCGAAGGCGGGCAGGCCGCGCTGCTGCAGGCGGCCGTCCATTTCGTCGTGTTCTACTTGAGCGTCGGCGTGACGGGCGGCCTCGTGCTCGTCTGGACGTTCTTCGCCGCCGACAAGGCGCTGCTGCACGACGTCGTCGCCAACCTGCGCATGCGTCGCGCATTGCCGGAGGGCGGCGC
>JAYRKO010000467.1:0-2824 GCA_041905745.1 Tagaea sp.
GGGTCGGCAAGCTCGGCATCGACGGCCTGTTCATCGCCGGCAAGCAGGGCGAGTTCTTCTCGATGAGCCTTGCCGAGCGCAAGCGCAGCTTCGAGATCGCGGTCGAGGCGGTGGGCAAGCGCGCCGGCACGATCATGTCGTGCTCCGACCAGAACATGGACACGGTCATCGAGCTTGCGAAACACGCCCAGAAGGTCGGCGCCGACTACATCGTCGTCCATGCGCCCGTGCTGCATTTCCTCAAGGCGCAGGACGAAACGCTCTTCGCCTACTACAGCCACATCGCCAAGAAGGTCGATATCGGCATCGCGCTGTGGAGCCACCCGGACTCCGGCTACCTGATGAGCCCGCAACTCTGCGCGCGGCTCGCCGACATTCCGAACGTCGTGGCGATCAAATACTCCGTGCCGCGGCCGATGTATTCGGAGCTTACGCGGCTTGCCGGCGACCGGCTCATCGTGTCGACGGCTTCCGAGGAGGAATGGCTCGACAACATCGTCGAGCTCAAATGGCAGGTCTATCTCTGTTCGAACCCCCCGTTCCTGTTCCAGACGGCGGCCGACCGGCGGATGCGCGAGTACACGGATCTCACCTTTGCCGGCCGCGTCGACGACGCGCGACGCGTGCGCGCCAGCCTCGATCCGGTGCGCGAGGCGTTCAAGCGCACGCGCCCGGCCGAGAAGCCGCACGCGCACGCGAAGTACTGGCAGGACTGTCTGGGTCAGGTCGGCGGCGCGGTGCGCCTGCCGATGCTGGGCCTGACGGATGCGGAAAAGAAGGCGGTCGAGAACGCGATCGCCGGTTGCGGGCTCCAGGTCCGTTGAGAGGAGGGGGGAGCAAAATGTCGATCGCCGATCTGCCGTTCGCCAAGCCGTTCAATTTCCAGAATTGGATCGAGGAAAACCGGGCGATGCTGAAGCCGCCCGTGGGCAACAAGATGCTGTTCACGGACACCGGACTCATCGCGATGGTGGTCGGCGGACCCAACTCGCGCGTCGATTTCCACGACGATCCGGCCGAGGAATTCTTCTATCAGATCAAGGGCGACATGATGCTCAAGATCGCCGATCGCGGGAAGATCTACGACCTGCCGATCCGCGAGGGCGACGTGTTCATGCTGCCCCCGCACACGCGCCATTCGCCCCAGCGGCCGGTGCCCGGCTCGGTCGGGCTGGTGGTCGAAGGCGCGCGCCGGCCCGGCGACCGGGACGGCTTCGAATGGTACTGTTTTGCCTGCGGCAGCAAGGTCCACCGGGTGGAGGTCGAGGTAAAGAACATCGTTACCGACCTGCCGCCGCTGTACGATGCCTTCTACGCGGATGCGAAAGCCCGGACCTGCCCCAATTGCGGGGTTGTCCATCCGGGCAAGGAGCCCCCGCCGGGCTGGGTGCGAATCTGACGGCTGGGAAAAGCCCGTCTTTTGGGCTAATAATTCTTTAAGTCTAAAATAACCGTGCCCCCGGCGCGGAAGAACAGGAGAGAGAAGGATGAAGAGAAGGACGTTTCTGACCGTCGCCGGTGCGGGGGCTGCAGCCCTCTCGGCTCCGTCACTCCTGCGCGCACAGACGCCGCTGCGCATCGGCCTCATCACGACGCTGTCGGGCCCCGGCGGCTATATCGGCGAGGACATCCGCGATGCGTTCCATCTGGCGATGGACATGGAAGGCGGCAAGCTGGGCGGCATTCCCGTCCAGACCGTCGTCGACGACGACGCGCTGAAGCCCGGTCAGGGCAAGTCGATCGCCGAGCGCATGCTGCGCAACGACAAGCTCAAGCTCTACACGGGCATCGTCTTCTCGAACGTGCTTGGCGCGACGCTGCCCGACATTCTCGACGGCGACGGCATCTACGTGTCGCCCAACGCGGCGCCGTCCAACTTCGCCGGCAAGGAATGCCACAAGAACTACTACGTGGTGTCGTGGCAGAACGACAGCCTGCACGAATCCGCCGGACAGATGGCCAAGGAACTCGGCT
This sequence comes from Tagaea sp., assembly GCA_041905745.1. GTDB lineage: Bacteria > Pseudomonadota > Alphaproteobacteria > CACIAM-22H2 > CACIAM-22H2 > Tagaea. Next base: position 1,975 of record JAYRKO010000467.1, read on the forward strand.
ACAAGCGCGCCTTCATCCTCGCGCCGAACTATCAGGCCGGGCAGGATGCGCTCGCGGGCTTCAAGCGCATGTTCGGCGGCCAGATCGTCGGCGAGCAGTACACGCGCCTCGACCAGACCGACTATGCCGCCGAGATGGCCGCGATCCGCGCCGCCAATCCGGAAGTCGTCTTCCAGTTCCATCCGGGCGGCCTCGGCATCGCCTTCCTGCGCCAGTACGCGCAGGCCGGTCTGTCGGGCAAGATCCCGATGGCGGTCGCCGCCCCCTCCCTCGACCACACGACGCTCAAGGCGGTAGGCGACGTGGCCCTCGGCCTGTCGGTTTCCTCGCACTGGAACGTCGACTTCGCCAACGACGCGAACAAGAAGTTCGTTTCGGCGTTCGTGGCCAAGCACAACCGCATGCCGACCTACTACGCCTCGCAGAGCTACGACACGGCCCTCGCCATCGGCGCCGCGCTGAAGCAGACCAAGGGCGACCTGAACGCGGCGGCGTTCCGCACGGCGATGCTGAAGGCGGACTTCGCCTCGGTGCGCGGCGCGTTCAAGTTCGGCCCCAACCAGCACCCGGTGCAGGATTGGTACGCGCTCAAGGTCGAAAAGAACGCGGCCGGTCAGCCCGAGATCAGGACGCAGCGCAAGGTCCTCACGGCGCACGGCGACGTCTACGCGGCGCAGTGCAAGATCTGAACTGATGGTACCGGCCGTCGGCGGACGCCGGCGGCCGGGCCTTCGAGCGGCATGTCCCTTCTCGTTTTCGAGCAACTGCTGAACGGGCTTCAGCTCGGCGTCATGCTGTTCCTGCTGGCGGCGGGCCTGACGCTCATCTTCGGCATCATGGGCATCATCAA
>JAYRKO010000468.1:0-2821 GCA_041905745.1 Tagaea sp.
GTGATCCGTCTGATGGGCGGCCTGCTGTATCTCGTCGGCGCGCTCATCATGGTTGTCAATCTCTGGAAGACGGTCACCTCGGTGGCGCCCGCGCGTACCGCGGCCGCGACTGCGGCGGCTTGAGAGGAGGGGACGAGTCATGTCCTTCAATCACGCAATCCTCGAGAAGAACGTCGTTCTGCTCGCGATCTGCACGCTGATCACGGTCGCGATCGGCGGCCTCGTGCAGATCATTCCGCTGTTCACGATCGAGCAGACGATCGAGCGCGTCGAAGGGGTCCGGCCCTATTCGCCGCTGGAACTCGCCGGGCGCAACATCTACGTGCGCGAAGGCTGCTACGTGTGCCACAGCCAACAGATCCGTCCGTTCCGCGACGAGATCGAGCGCTACGGCCACTACAGCCTCGCGGCGGAATCGATGTACGACCATCCGTTCCAGTGGGGCTCCAAGCGCAACGGACCCGATCTGGCGCGCGTCGGCGGCAAGTACTCCGACGCCTGGCACAAGGCGCACATGATCGATCCCCGCGCCGTCGTGCCGGAATCGATCATGCCGGCCTATGCCTTCATGGCGGATCGCGCGCTCGAATATTCGGATATCGAGGCGCATCTGCGCACGCTCAAGCTCATCGGCGTTCCGTACACCGACGAGATGATCTCGAACGCGAAGGCCGACCTCGAGGCGCAGAAGAACCCAGATGCCGACACGGCGGGGCTCGTGAAGCGCTACCCGAAGGCGGTCGTCTCGACGTTCGACGGCGATCCGGGGAAGGTGACCGAGCTGGACGCGGTGATCGCCTATCTCCAGATGCTCGGCACGCTCGTCGATTTCCGCAACGTCAAGCCCGAACAGCTCCGGCAGTAGGAGGGCGACGCCATGGATCCGATGCAACTGAGCCAAGTTCTGGGGACGGTTTCGACCGTCTGGTTCTTCCTGTTTTTCGTCGGAATGCTCGCGTGGGTTTTCTGGCCATCGCGCAAGTCGCACATGGACAGACAGGCGAACATTCCGTTCAACGACGAGAACCGGACCTGAGCGCCGAGGGGAGCGCACGACAATGCCGACCAAGATCGAAAAGGATGCCATCACGGGCACGGATACGACCGGCCACGAATGGGACGGCATCAAGGAACTGAATACGCCGCTGCCGAAATGGTGGCTCTACAGCTACTACGCGACGATCATCTGGTCGCTCGCGTATTTCGTCCTCTATCCCGCCTGGCCGTCGCTTTCGGGCCATACGAAGGGCGTGTTGGGCTGGACGATGCGTGAGGAAATCGTCCAGGAGATGGCGGCTGCGCAGAAGGCGCAGGCTCCGATGCTGACGAAGATCGCGGCGACTTCGCTCGACGATATTCGCAAGTCGACCGATTTGCGGGGATACGCGATGGCGGGCGGCCGTTCGGCCTTCGGCGTCCAGTGCGCGCCTTGCCACGGCGCGGGCGGTGCCGGCGCCAAGGGCTTCCCCAATCTCGTCGACGACAACTGGATCTGGGGCGGCTCGCTCGACGAGATTTACACGACGATCCAGTACGGGGTGCGCAACGCCAACGACAAATCGCGCCTTTCGCAGATGCCGCGCTTCGGAGCCGACGGCGTGCTCGACGCCAAGCAGATCGGCGACGTGGCGGAATACGTTCTTTCGCTTTCCAAGCGCAGCACGGACGCTGCCGCGGCGAAGCGGGGCGAAGCGGTGTTCGCCGAGAACTGCGTCGCCTGCCACCAAGAGGGGGGTACGGGCAACAAGGAGCTCGGCGCGCCGAATCTTGCCGCCAACATCTGGATTTATGGCGGCGACAAGGCCACACTCATGGAGACGATCCGCAATTCGCGGCAGGGCTCCATGCCGGCGTGGGCCGAGCGTCTTGACGATGCGACGATCAAGATGCTTGCTGTCTACGTCCACGGCTTGGGCGGCGGCAAGTAAGTCGGAGACGATGCGATGGATGGCGGTTCCAGCAGCGACGGAAGGCTATCGCCATCCATCCCCGTCGACGATGCGGTATCCACGAAAGTCCAGAAGGCGTCGCAGCCGCTTTATGCGGAGCGCATCAAGGTCCATCCGAAGTCGGTCTCCGGTTTCTACCGGACGATCAAGTGGACCATTCTCGGCCTGTGTCTCGCCGTCTACTACGGGGCGCCGTGGATCCGCTGGGATCGCGGCCCGACGGCGCCCGATCAGGCGATCCTGATCGACCTGCCTGGCCGCAAAGCCTATTTCTTCATGATCGAGATCTGGCCGCAGGAAGTCTATTTCCTGACCGGCCTGCTCGTGCTTGCGGCGATCATCCTGTTCCTCGTGACGTCGCTGTTCGGCCGGCTGTGGTGCGGCTATGCCTGTCCGCAGACCGTCTGGACGGATCTGTTCATGCTCGTCGAGCGGTGGATCGAAGGCGACAGAAACGCCCGCATCAAGCTTGATGCCGCGCCCAATTCGGCCGGAAAGTTCGCAAAGCGCGTGGCGAAGCACGCAAGCTGGATCGCGATTTCCATGGCGACCGGCGGCGCGTGGGTTCTGTATTTCTCGGATGCGCCGACGCTCCTGCCCGACATTTTCACCGGGCGGGCGAGCTTCACGGAGTATTTCTTCATCGGCATGTTCACGGCGACGACCTATACGCTGGCCGGGCATGCGCGCGAGCAGGTGTGCACATATATGTGCCCGTGGCCGCGCTTCCAGAGCGCGATGCTCGACGACCAGTCCTATGTCGTGACGTACGAGGCCTGGCGCGGCGAGCAGCGCGGCAAGCTTGCGAAGAAGGCGGACGGATCGGACCCTTGGGCCGGGCGCGGCGATTGCGTCGACTGCAATTCCTGCGT
>JAYRKO010000469.1:0-2821 GCA_041905745.1 Tagaea sp.
AGGGCCGCGCCCAGTGCGGTCTCGTAGCCGGCGCTCACACGCAGCGCGTCCATGACGGGCGCGTGCGGGCCGACGTTCTTTGTAAGGGCCGCGAGTGCCCGCGAAATGCCCTGCCGCTCGCCTTCCAGCGTCGAATGCGTCTGGTCGGCGTCGCGCAGCGCTTCGCGCGCGGCGAATTCCTCTTCCTGCGCGGCGCGGCGGGCGCCTTCGGCTTCCTCGGCTGCCGAAACGGCGGCCCCGAGCACGGCGTCGGCCTCGGCGAGCTTCGCCTCGGCGGCGATGCGCTTCTCGTCCGATCCGGCCAGATGCGCTTCGAGCGCCGCCTTGTCGTTCTCCACCGCCGCACGGCGGTCGGCGAGCCGCGCGAGGCGGCCGTTGAGATCGCCCAGTTCGCGCTGCAGCGCCGCGCGCTCGCTCTCGGCCTTGGCGACCGCTTCGGTCGCGCGCGCGAGTTCGGCGTCGAGCGTTTCCACGTCCGCGCGCCGCGTCTCGATGTCGGTCGCGAGACCGGCTTCCTCTTCGGCCGCGCGCGCGTCGTGCGCGGCCAGTTCCTCGATCTCGGCGGCAAGGCGCGCCTGCGCGGCCTCGGCGTCGGCCAGCATCGTCTCTTCGCGCGCCTTGTCGGCGGCGAGCTGGGCGAGGCGCGCGTCGAGCGCCTCGATCTGGGCGATCGTGCGGCGCTCTTCCTCGGCCAGCTGTTCGCCCGCGACCTGCAGGCGCGTCAGCGCTGCGGCGGCTTCCGCCTCGTCCTTGCGAAGGTCGGGCAGCAGGGCCTGCGCCTCGAGCAGCACGGTCGATGCTGCGGCCGTGCGCGTCGTGATGTCGACGACCAGCGCTTCGGCCGCGGCGAGGCGGCCTTGCGCGGCTTCCATGTCCGCCTTCTGCTTTTCCCAGCGCAGGTGGAAAAGGATCGCCTCGGCGCGGCGCACGAGGTCGCTCATGTTGCGGTAGCGCGCGGCCTGCCGGGCCTGCTTCTTCAGTCCTTCGAGCTGCGCGCCCAGCGTCGTCAGCACGTCGTCGAGGCGCGCGAGGTTCTGCTCGGCCGCCTTCAGCTTCAGTTCCGCCTCGTGGCGGCGCGAATGCAGGCCTGTGATGCCGGCGGCTTCCTCGAGGATCTGGCGGCGCTCGGTGGGCTTGGCCTGGATGATCGCGCCGATGCGGCCCTGGCTGACGAGCGAGGGCGAATGCGCGCCCGAACCGACGTCCTGGAAGAAGAGCTGCACGTCGCGCGCGCGCACCTCGCGCCCGCCGATGCGGTAGGCCGAGCCCTTCTCGCGCTCGATCCGGCGCACGACGTCGAAATCGGCCATGTCGTTGTAGGCGGCCGGCGCCTTGTTCTCGGGGTTCTCGACCAGCAGGCTCACTTCCGCGACGTTGCGCGCGGGCCGGCTCGTGGTGCCGGCGAAGATCACGTCGTCCATTTCGCCGCCGCGCAGCGCCTTGACGCGGTTCTCGCCCATCACCCAGCGCAGCGCCTCGACCAGGTTCGACTTGCCGCAGCCATTCGGGCCGACGATGCCGGTCAGGCCGGGCTCGATCGCGAACTCGGTCGGCTCGACGAACGACTTGAAGCCGGACAGGCGCAATTTGACGAACTGCATGGGTCGTGAACTCCCCTGGGGTACTGGACGTTCCGCTAGCGCTTTGCCGCCAGCGGTTTGAGGATCTTGTCGAGCTCTTCGAAGCTCGCTTCACCGCGGAAGACGGTGCCGTTGATGACGAGCGTGGGCGTGGCGCTGACCTTGTGCTCGCTCTCGCCCTTCATCGACTGCTGCAGCACGGCGTTCTGCATTTCCGGATTGGCGAGGCAGGCGTCGAGTGCCGCGTCGGTCATGCCGCCCGTGCGCGCGAGGCGGCGGATGTTCGCCATGATCTGGTCGGGCGTGGTGCCCTTGATCCAGTTCGACTGCTGCGCGAAGAACACGTCGACGTATGTGAAGAACCGCTCGGGGCCCGCGCAGCGCGCGATCATCGCGGCGTTGAGCGCGATGCGGTCGAGCGGGAAGTCGCGGAAGACGAACTTCATCAGCCCGGTGTCGACATAGGCTGCCTTGATCTTCGGCATCACGTCGTTCTGCAGGTTGGCGCAGTGCGGGCAGGTGAGCGAGGCGTATTCGATCATCGTGATGGGCGCGTTGTCGGCGCCGATCACCATGTCGAGCCCTTCGGCGCGCGGGCCGGATCCGGGCGGCAGCGGAACGGGGGTCGGGGCAGCCGCCGGTGCCGCCGCGACGGGCGCCGGGGCGGGGGCGGCAGCAGTCGGAGTCGGGGCGGGCTGGCGCCAGAACCAAGCGCCTGCCCCCAGCCCGATAACCGCTAGAACGGCCACGAGAATCGATATCTGCCGAGCGTTCATGTCCCTACCTACAAGATGTTGTGATCGTACCGACTCGTCGCCGGACTCCTCAAGATCGAATCCCCCGATTGGGGATAAGGAGTCTATCCAACGGGCGAAACTAGGCTTTTCCGCGGCGGCCGCGCGTCAGGCCTTCGCCCAGACGGGCCAGCGCGCCTTTTAGCTCCGGATCGGAAAGCGACTCGACCGCGGCCCCGATCCGCCCCTTTTCGGCGGCGGTAAGGGGGCGCGGCGGCAAGGGGGGCGGGGCGGCGCCCGAGGGCAGGGGGCCTTGCACGAAACGCAGCCGGTCGACCGCCCGGAAGCCCGCGAAGGAATTGATGCGCTCGATCAACTGAGGGGCCAGATGCTGGAGCTCCATCGCCGCCCCGCCCGAAACGCGCAAGGTCAGCACGCCCGCTTGCGGTGCCACATCCACGCCCTTGGGCGGGCGCGGCGGCGTGCCGAGCTTTTCGGGCAGCGTCG
>JAYRKO010000470.1:0-2818 GCA_041905745.1 Tagaea sp.
TTCAGGGATACCATTCTGGCGGACGGGGGCGGAACGACATGGTCAAGCGCGCGGGCGGCGCATTGCTGCTCGATCTCAAGGTCGATCCCGGGGCCGCGAAGCCGATCGGCTCGCAGCTCTATTCCGCGCTGCGCGAGACGATTCTTTCGGGCGGCATCGAGACGGGCGTGCGCCTGCCGGCCACGCGCACGCTGGCGCGCGAGCTGGGCGTGTCGCGCACCACGGTGATCGACGCGTTCGAGCGGCTGCTGGCCGAGGGGCTCATCGTTTCGCGCGTGGGCTCGGGCAGCTACGTCAGCGACGCGCTGGGTACCGAGCGCCCGCAGGTTCCCGTGCGCGCGGGGCGCGCGCCCGCGCGCCAGCGCGAGCCGCAGATCTCGCGCTCGATGGGCTGGGCGTTCGCGCATTTCTCGCGCCGCGAGCGGCTGCCGCACCGCCCGCGTGCCTTCGTGACGGCACTGCCGGCCTTCGACGCCTTCCCGATGGCGCAGTGGGCGCGCGTGGCGGCCAAGCACTGGCGCGGCCCGCGCGAGGAGACGCTTGGCTACGGCGAGCCCGACGGCCATTCCGGCCTGCGCGAGGCGATCGCCACGCACCTGCGCGGCAACCGCGGCATCGCGTGCGAGAAGGAGCAGGTGTTCATCGTCGGCGGCGCGCAGCAGGCCTTCACGCTGGTCGGCACCGTTCTCCTGAACCCCGGCGACCGCGTGTGGTTCGAGAATCCCGGCGCCATCGGTGCGCGCAACGGCCTCGTCGCGTGCGGCGCCGATCTGGTGCCCGTACCCGTCGATTCCGGCGGGCTGCGGGTCGAGGAGGGGCTGCGGCTTGCGCCCAAATTCCGCCTCGCGTTCGTCACGCCCTCCCACCAGCAGCCGCTGGGCCACGTGATGACGCTCGAACGGCGCTTCGCGCTCCTCCAGGCGGCCGAGCGGGCCGGGGCGTGGATCGTCGAGGACGATTACGACGGCGAATTCTTCTTCAGCCGCCGTCCGCTCCCCACGCTGAAAAGCGTCGATCGCACCGGCCTCGTCATCTATGTGGGCACGTTCAGCAAGTCGCTGTTCCCGGCACTGCGGCTGGGCTTTGTCGTGGTGCCGGGGGCACTCGTCGACACGTTCGCGCGCGTCTCGCGTTCGTTCGTGTCGGGCGTGCCGACCAGCGTGCAGGCGACGGTCGCCGATTTCATGGACGAAGGATACTTCGCCACCCATGTGCGCCGCATGCGGCGCATCTACGCCGAACGCCACGCGGCCCTTCTCGAGGGCGCGCGCCGGTCGCTGGGCGGCCTGCTCGAAATCGTGCCGGCCGACAGTGGCCTGCACACGATCGGCCGGCTGGCCCCGGGCATCTCGGAGAGCGCCGCAACCGAGGCCGCGGCCGCGCGCGAAGTCATCGTGTCGCCGCTCGCGCGCTTCTCGATCGCGCCCACCGGCGACCGCGCGCTCGTGCTCGGCTTCGCGGCCGTGACGCCGCGCGAGATCGCCGAGGGCGTGTCGCGCCTTGCAGCGGCACTCGAGCCGCTCGTCCGGCGGCGGCGCCGGCGAATGGTATGAAAGATCGTCCAGAACGGACATTCGGGTCGGGCCATTTCCGTGGGATGGTCGGCCATGGACGAGGCTGACTACGTCATCGTCGGCGGCGGGACCGCAGGCTCGGTGCTGGCCGACCGGCTGAGCGAGGATGGCCATGCGCAGGTCGTGCTGCTCGAAGCGGGTGGCAGCGACATGCGCCTGCGCATCCGCCTGCCCATCGGCTACGGGCTTTCGTTCTACGACCCGCGCGTCAACTGGATGTACCGGACACAGCCGGACGAAGCCCTCGGCGGGCGACGCGGCTACTGGCCGCGCGGGCGCGTGCTGGGCGGGTCGGGCTCGATCAACGCGATGGTCCATATCCGCGGCCTGCCGGGCGACTATGACGACTGGGAAGCGGCGGGCAATCCCGGTTGGGCGTGGCGCGACGTCGCTGGCTATTTCGCGCGCGTGCGTGCGCGCATCCCGGGCACCGACGTTTCCGCGCAGGTCCATCCGCTGTGCCGCGAATTCGTCGCGGCGGGCGAAGCGGCGGGCTATCCGTCGTGCGCCGATTTCAACGAAGGGGCGGGCGAGGGCGTGGGGCTCTACCGCATCGCCACGCGCGACGGGCTGCGGCTCTCCAGCGCGCGCGCCTATCTCGCAACGGCACGCCGCCGGCCCGGCCTGTCGGTCGAGACGCGGGCCTTCGCCACGCGCATCCTGTTCGAGGGGCGCCGCGCGATCGGCGTCGAATACGCCGTACGCGGCGAACGCCGGCGGGTGCGCGCACGGCGCGAGGTCGTCCTGTGCGCGGGCAGCATCGAGACGCCCAAGCTTTTGCAGCTTTCCGGCATCGGACCCGCTGCGCTGCTCGCCGCGCACGGGATCGCTCCCGTGGTCGATATTCCGGCGGTCGGCGCCAACCTGCAGGACCATCTGTGCATCGACCATCTCTACCGCGCGCGCGTGCCCACGCTGAACCAGCAGCTGGGGCCGTGGCTCGGCAAGATCGGCGCTGCGCTGCGCTATGTCTTCGCGCGCGGCGGGCCGCTCGCGCTCAGCGTCAACCAGGCCGGCGGCTTCGTGCGCTCGCATCCCGATCTGGCGCGGCCGGACATGCAGCTCTATTTCTCGCCGTTGAGCTACACGCGCATTCCCGCCGGCACGCGCCCGCTGATGCGCCCCGACCCGTTCCCCGGCTTCCTGCTGAGCGCGCAGCCCTGCCGGCCGGCAAGCCGCGGCCGCATCGAGATCGCATCGGCCGATCCGTTCGCGGCACCCGCGATCCATCCCGGCTCGCTGTC
>JAYRKO010000471.1:0-2815 GCA_041905745.1 Tagaea sp.
GCTGGAACATCCGCTCCGCCGCCGGCGTGAACACGACGATCCGCCCGCCGGCATCGATGGAAACGATCGCGTCCGGCGCCGACGTAAGAATGCCCGAAAGCATCGCCTGCTGCCGCGCGCTCGCCCGCCGCGCCATGAGACCGGCATAGAGGAGTGTGGCGCATGCGACGGACAGGACGAACCCGAATGCGAGTTCTTCCGCGATCGTCGAAATTTCCACCTTGGGCCGCTCGGCGGCGAAGTCGAGCGTCAATGTCCGGTCGAGGATGGGAATCGCATAGCGCCGGGAGCCCGGCGCCACCGGCAATTCGGGTTGCGAGCCAAGTTGGATCGAATAGGTAAGGGCATTCGGCGTCTCGACGAGTGTCACCAGCCCGTCGATCCGGAAGACACCGTTGATGTAGCCCGCGAAGCGTCCGTCGCGGCGAATCGGGAAATAGGTCGCGATCCCGCGCCCGCCCTGGAAGAGATCGACGAGGCCGGTGCTGCGCGGCGTGTCGGTGTCCCGCGCCGTCTCGAGCACTTCGACGATTGCGGCCGACTGTCCGACGGTCTGTCCGAGGATGGCGAGATTGTCGGCCATAGGCCAAACGCGGACGATGTGCCGATCGGCATCGATGAGGTTGATCGCGAGGAACTCCCGCGCGAATTCGCGCGTCGTACCGGCCGCGATATCGAAGCCGCCCGGAGCGTCGAAGGCGCCATTGCGTGCCAGAGTCTGCATGTATTCGAGCGCACGCAGCCGATTGGCGATGCGCTGGCCGACGGTCTCGGCGATGGAATTCGCGACGCTGGCGAATTCCTGCTCGCGCAGCGTTCCGCGCAGGCGGTAGTTTTTGACCGTGGCATACGACCACATCGTCGCCAGGATGGCGAAGAGGAGGGCGGCGACGGCCAGATTGCGACGGCGTCCGCTGCGTTCGTAGACGCGCTCCTGTTCGGTTGTCGGCACGGACTCCACCGCTGGCTAGATCCCGCGCCGGAAAAGCGCTCCCGGGCGCGTTCCGACGCCCGGGAATAGACACATTTTGATAGTGAAAAAGTAGTTAAATCAGGGGGCCGGCGGCCGTTCCGGGCAACGCGTCAGCTGGGTACCTACAGCGCGCCGGGCGGCCGCCTCGATCTCGGCCATGCTCGACTCCACGCCGACGATCGTCAGGCGACCTGTCTCGGCCGCCCGCCGGAAGATCTGCGCGAGCCGGATACCGCCTTCCGCATATTCGACGCGCATCGTGTCGTCGGTCGGCCGGGAATAGGCCGCGGCGAAGCGCTGGCGATTGCCGCCGACCATCGCTTCGTAGCGCCCGGCCGCGAACTCGACGTAGTTCGATTCGCAATTGGCCGGGCTGGTGCCGAGCGCCCATCGACCGACGAGATCGGGCGGCGGCCGCGCAAGAATCTCTTCGGCCGCCCGCTCGGGATCGAGGATCGGCGGCACGAAGCGATAGACAGTGTAGACGATGCCGCCGAACGCGACGATTGCCAGAAGCAGGCCCGCGAAGCGCGCGACGACCGTACGCCGTGCGCGCGCGCGTTCGCGCACGTTGGCGCGCAGGCGCGGCAGGGTCTCGGCGTGAAAATGTTCGAGCTGGCGCTTGAGGCCGACGCCGGCTTCGGCCAGCGTTCCGTCGAAGACGACGGTTGCACGTGCCATCGGTTCGCCCGCAAGACGCCCTTCGATGACGATCCCGAGGTTCTGTTCGACCTGTCCGAAGGCGGGACCCAGCGCCGCCTTCAGGCGGCCGGCCGTCGCGAGCGCCCATTCCGCGGCGACGTCGGCGCCCGTAAAGCCGCGCGTGGCCAGACGCTCGCGGCCTTCGCTGGCGGTGAGAGTCGCCGTGCAGAGAAATTCGGGATCGCGGGCCTTCATCGGTCCATTCGTCGCACCGGAGGGACATTAGACGCACTTCTGCGCCGACGCGAGACTTCTGAAAGATGCGGCGAATCGCATTCCATGATAATGGTTTGGGAGGCTACCGGAGGTGGGGAGCGTGGCCAGCGAGTACCGGGTCATCTTCTTCGAAAACATCGATCTCGTCGCGGCCGCGTTCGACTGGAAGCGTACGCAGGGCGAGCCTCCGCCCAATGGCCGGGCCACGAAACTCACGATCGACCGCGACAAGCTGTCCTTCAAGATCGAGGTCAAGAAGAAGGACGGCGGCGGCGCGGAGTTCGTCATGGAGGACACGCAGATGACCGCGGCCCTCATCATGCTTTGCCGCAAGCGCAAGATCCCGCTGCCGATGAAGTCGAAGAAGAATCTTGTGAATGTCGGCGGCCAGATCGCGTTCATGATCTCGATGCCGTCCGACGGCGTCGTCGCGAGCGTGCCGATCGAGTACATCACCGGCACGGTGGCCGAGATCAAGAAGGGCGAAGCGCAACCCGCTCGCGCTGCGGCGCCGCCGACCTAGCCGCGCTCGCGCGTCGTCCGGAAGGTCAGGTCGGGCCAGTCCTGCGTCGTGCGGTTGAGTTCCCATGAATTTCGGGCGAGGAATACCGGCGCATCGTCGCGGTCCTCGGCGATGCTGCCGCGGTTGGCTTCGACGAATTTCTTCACCTGCGCGGGATCGCTACCCGAAACCCAGCGTGCGGTCTCGAAAGGCGCTGGCTCGAAGCCGGCCTTGACGTCGTACTCGGCGGCGATGCGCGAAGCGAGCACTTCGATCTGCAGCGGGCCGACGACGCCCACGATCCACTGCGAGCCGATGATCGGGCGGAAAACCTGCGTCACACCCTCCTCGGCGAGATCCTCGAGCGCCCGGCGCAGCTGTTTGGCCTTGATCGGATCGTCGAGGCGCACGCGACGGAGGAT
>JAYRKO010000472.1:0-2814 GCA_041905745.1 Tagaea sp.
ACGCTCGGCGAGCGCGCGGCCTTCCTCGTCGAAGGCCAAATCGTGTCCCCTGCCCGCTCCGGCCGTTCCTTCCAGGACAAAATGGAACGCGACGAGACCCGACAATTCGCGCCGGACGACGCGCGCCGGCCGGAATGCACCGAACCAAGCCAAGACACGCGGCGGTGTCGCCGCGTCCCGCACGACGTGCCAATAGGACGGATCGCGCAGCGCGAGCACCACGACGATGGCGCTCCCCGCCGTACGGGCCCCGGCATGGGCCAGACTTCGCAACGGGAGCAGCGCGATCATCCGTCGACCGCCGGTGCCGTGACGCTCCACGGCACAAGCGCCTTCGGGATCTGGGCGACGCACACATGCCGCGCGCGGGCCAGAGTCCGGCGCAGGCCGCCGGGGCCGCCGGGAACGGACTCCGACAATGCCAGGAACTCGGCCAGAGCCGTCCGTGCCAACTCCTGTGTCGCCGTCCGGGCGGCAACCCTTATGCGCACGTCGCGGCCCGGTACGATCGCCAAGTCACCGGCTCGCTCGCCCGCGGCCCGCGTGGCGGATTCCACACCGACGACCTCGACACGGAACCGCTCGTCCCGGAGCGCAGCCGCAAGCCGTCCCTCGAGCGACCGCGCCGCTTGAATGGCCCGCGCCGCTGCACCCGTGCCACCGAACGCCAATTCGCCCTCGGCCAAAAATCCGCTTTCGAACACCAGCCGTCCGTCCAGCCAATCTGCAGCGTGCCGTCCTGCGACGCCCGACAACGTGGCGCCGAGGATCGTCGCATTCGACAGATCGAGCGTGACATCCGGCTCGACGACAGATGCGGGATCGCGAACGCCGTCGAGCAAGGCAAGCGCCAGACCGGCAGGCGTCGGTGCTATTCCGCTCGAACCGAACTTGATGCTTCCGTCGACCGCGATATCCGCGAACGGAAGGCCCGCGGCCGGCGACGGCTCGTCGAGCACGCGCCCGATGCCGGCCGGACCGACCTTTAGAATGCGACCCGCGGCCGCCGCGCCGGCGATCTGCCCGAACGCGTCCGCCGGCCAGCGGTGCTCGTGCCGCGCGAAGGCGACGCAGACGGCCGACGGCGCGACCGAACCGCAGACGATGACCTCCGCACCTTTCGAGAAAAGCCCGAGCAGCGGTTCCGCCCCCAAAGGCGCCACGGCTTCGACGAGCGTAGAATCACCGGGCGCAGGCGGATCGCAAGGCACCGCCAACAGACGGGCGCCCTGCTGCGTCGCGAGAATGTCGCGCGACTGCAGCGTCCCGACGCGAGGCCGACGGCGCGCGAGCCGAGCCGCCATCGCGACGAGTGCATTGCTGGCGGCCGGAACCGTTCCTTCGACGATTTCCACGACGAGGCGCACGCGCTTCGACAGGCACTCGATCAGAACGCCGGACAGCGCGCGCTCGATATCGTCGACGGCCAGACGCAGGACGAGGCACGCCGAGCCCGGGTACGATGCAAGAGACGCAAGAAGTCGCGCGGTTTCGTCCGGTCGCCCGCCCCTGCCGGCGTGCCCGACGCGCGCCATGCGCTAGGCGATGCCCGTAATCTTCGAAAACGCGTCGTAAATCGCCGGGCCGGCCGCCAGCACCGCCGCGCCGTCGCCCAAGCCGCCGGCTCCGAGGAAGTCGTTCGTACGGCCGCCCGCTTCGCGCACCATCAGCAGGCCGGCAAGGCAGTCCCATGCATTTATGTGCAATTCCGCATAACCGTCCGCCCGGCCGTCCGCGACGTAGGCAATGCCGAGCGCGCCGGAACCGGCGCGCCGGAACGACGCCCCCGCACCGACGGTCCGCTTGACGATGTCGGTGTAGCTTTCGACGGTGCGCCGGCTCGACCAACCGAGTTCGACTTGGGCGCGCGCCATGTCGCCGTTCGACACGACCTTCATCGCACGGCCGTTGCAACTGGCACCGTGCCCGCGGCGGGCAAGGAACATTTCGTCGCGCATCGGATCGTAGATGACGCCGATCTCTTCGCGCCCCTCCGCTACGAACGCGATTGAGATGCAGAAATGGGAAATTCCGTTGGCGAAATTGGCCGTGCCGTCGATCGGATCGATGACCCACAGGGCGCGCGGATCGCGGCTGCCGCCGGTCTCTTCGCCCAGCACGTCGTCGCCCGGAAATGCGGCCCGGAGATGCCCCACCACGAGCTTTTCGACGGCTCCATCGGCGACCGTCAGATAGTCCTGAGGCCCCTTGAAGGTCGTGCCGATCGACCCGCGGTCGGCGAAGTAGCGGCGTTGCAGTTCGCCCGCCGCGCGGGCGATTCCGACGGCGGCGAGGGTGCGGGCGGCGATCCCATCCGGGTTGATTTTCTTTTCCATGGCGCGGGACGTTACCTTCGCGATCTGCTAGAGGGAAGCGCCATGATTTCGATCGAAAACCTGACGCTGCGGATCGGCGGCCTGACCCTCCTCGAAAGCGCGACGGCGCTCGTTCCCGAAGGCCGGCATGTCGGCCTCGTCGGCCGCAACGGCGCCGGAAAATCCACATTGCTGGACGCAATCCTCGGCCGCCTCCAGCCCGACCAAGGCGCCATTTCGATGCCCCGGCGCGCGCGCGTCGGTTTCGTGGCGCAGGAAGCGCCGGGCGGCGCGACGACGCCGCTCGACGCGGTCCTCGCAGCCGACGAAGAGCGTGCGGCCCTGCTCGCCGAGGAAGAAGCCGGGGCGGACGGTGACCGGATTGCCGACATACATATGCGGCTTGCCGAGATCGACGCCTATTCCGCGACGGCCCGTGCGGCTTCGATCCTCGCCGGGCTCGGTTTCGACGCCGAGATGCAGGCGCGGCCCCTGTCGG
>JAYRKO010000473.1:0-2806 GCA_041905745.1 Tagaea sp.
GCAGGCCGCGCAGTAATCAGCCCAGGTCGATCGCGTAGCTTTCGAGCGGCGGCACGTGCGGGATGAGCCCGTTGGCGTGCATGAACTCGGCGAAGCGCTTCTCGCGCGCGCGGTCGAGACCGCCCGGCGTGTGCGCGAAGCGCGGCACCGTCTCCTTCCACGCGCGGCGGTTCAGTTCGTTGTCGAGATTGGCGTGGTTCCGGATGAACAGCTTCCACGCCGCCTCTGGGTTGTTCGAGCAGAACAGCGAGCCGCGCTCGACCGCCGTCAGGAAGGCGCGCAGGCGCGGATCGCCCGCGCGCGCCTTCTCACGGTTGGCGCAGAAGGTCAGCGCGTCGTGGATCGGGACGCCGTGTTCTTCGAGGAAGAACGCGCGGCCCTTGGCGCCTTCGAGTTCCAGCTGGATCAGCTCGAAATTCCGGAATGCGCCGATGACGCCGTCCACCCGCTTGGTCAGCAGGGCGGGCGACAGCGAGAAATTGACGTTCACGAGCTCGACCTCTTCGAGGCGCACGCCGACGGTGCCCAGCATCGTCTTCACGATGGCGCCTTCGACGCCGGAGATCGAATAGCCGATCTTCCGGCCGCGGAAGTCCGCCAGTGTCCGGATCGGGCCGTCGGCCAGCACGGTGATGGTCGACAGCGGCGTATCGATGAGCGCGCCGATGCGGACCGTCGGGATGTCGGCTACGGCCTGGCGGATCTGCAGGTGCGGGTAGCTCACGGCCACGTCGCCGCGTCCGGCCGCGACCAGGCGGGGCGGGTCGTTCGGATCGGCCGGCGGCACGATGTTGATCGCCAGACCCGCCTGGCGGAAATAGCCCAGCTCCTGCGCGACGATCACCGGCCCGTGGTCGGGATTGACGAACCAGTCGAGGAGCAGCGTGAACGGCTGGCCCTGCGCGGCCGCGGGCCGGACGATGGCCGGTGCCGCAAAGGCGGCAAGGGCAGTGGCGAGGGCGGTGCGGCGGGTGATCATGGGCCTTGTCCTTCGGTGTTGCGTCAGTCCTGCGGGGCGGTGACGGGCTGCCACGGCACGAGGCGACGCAGCAGCGCGTCGATGAGGGCGTAGAAGGCGATGGCGAAGCCCGCGAGCACGAACAGTGCCGCGAACAGCAGATCGATCTGCATCTGCGCGTTGGCCTGCAGCATCAGGAAGCCGAGCCCCGCCGACGCGCCGACCCATTCGCCGATGACGGCGCCGATGGGTGCGACCGCCGCCGCGACGCGGATGCCGGTCGCAAGGGCCGGCAATGCGGCCGGCAGGCGCAGGCGGAACAGCACGGCCATGCGACCGGCCCCCATCACGCGCGCAAGATCGAGCCAACCGCCTTCCGTGCGCACGAGCCCGTCGTAGAAGGCCGACGTCACGGGGAAGAAGATGATGAGCGCCGCCGCCGCGATCTTCGACGGCATGCCGAAGCCCAGCCACAGCACCAGCAGCGGCGCGATCGCGAAGATCGGGATCGCCTGGCTCGCCAGCACCAACGGCAGGAACCAGCGCCGCGCGGTGCGCGACTGGGCGAGCAGCAGCGCCGACAGCGCGCCGCACGAGACGCCCACGATCAGCCCGAGCGTCATCTCGACGAGCGTGATCGCGGCGTTGGAAAACAGGAAGTCCGCGCGCGCGACGAGCGCGTTCGCCACCCGCACGGGGTCGGGCAGGATGTAATGGGGAACGCCCGTGGCGCGCACGAGCGCTTCCCACACGATGCACACGCCGGCAAGCACGACGAGGGGGCGTACGAAACGGATCATGCCGCCGCGTCCGCAAGTTCGGCGATCAGCCGCGTTTCCAGCGCCAGAAGTTCGGGCGCGTCGAGCGGGCGCGGCACCGCGCCCTGTGGCACCAGCGGTGCGCCGAGCGTCGCCGGGCGACCCGACATCACGCGGATCTCGTGGCCGAGGCGCAGCGCCTCGCGCGGGTCGTGGGTGACGAGCACGACGGTCCGTCCGGCCAGCAGGCGTGCGGCAAGGTCCTGTAGCCGCCAGCGCGTGATGCTGTCGAGCGCGCCGAACGGCTCGTCCATCAGCACGACGGGGCGATCTTCCATCAGCGTGCGGGCAAGCGCCGCGCGTTGGCGTTGGCCGCCGGACAGCGTTGCCGGCATCGCGGCGCGCTTGTCGGCAAGGCCGACCGCCTCGATGAGCGCCAATGCCTTGGTCCGATCGGGCGCCTCGCCGCGAAGCCGGCTGCCGAGCAGGACGTTCCCCGTCACGTCGAGCCACGGGCACAGCAGGTCCTGCTGGGCCATCCAGGCGATGCGGCCGGCAAGCGGGCGGCCGTCGCCGGCGGCAATGCGCGTGCCCGGGGCGACGGGGGCGAGGTCGGCGACAAGCCGCAGCAGCGTGCTTTTCCCCACGCCCGACGGTCCGAGAAGGCAGGTCGTGCGACCGGCGGGCAGGCGCAGATCGAGCCCGTCGAACAGCGGCGCGCCTTCGAACGTCACGCCGGCTGCGCGGATATCGATGTCGAATACGGACGGGTAAGAAGCGTGGCTCAAGTGCGCATCCCTACGCCGGTACGAACCGGATCAGGTTCTCGGGTGTGATCTCAGCCGGCGGAATGCCGGCACCCCGTGCGAACGCCCCCCGTATAGCGCCGGATTGACGACGAAGGCAAGCGGCACTACGTCGAATGCATGGACCCACGTCCCCGCTTCATCGGATCGGAAATCCACCGTCGTTCGCGGTACGGCTCGAACCATCCGCTGGCGATCCCGCGCGTCTCGACCTGCATCGATCTCTGCCGGGCGCTCGGCTGGCTGCCGGACGAGGTCTATATCGACAGTCCCACCGCGCGGCC
>JAYRKO010000474.1:0-2801 GCA_041905745.1 Tagaea sp.
CGCTCGGTCGCGAGGAACGACAGCACCTGCGTGGCGAGCCGCGGTCCCGGTTTGGGCAGGCCTTCGTCGACGACCCGGCGCGCGAGGCCCGGGTCGGCCTCGGCCAGTTCCTTCAGGGCCTGCTTCAGGTTCGGCCATTCGTGCGCGAGCGGGGTCGCGGCCTTGAGCGGCGCTTCGCCCGGCACCTTCGCCAATGCCGGCATCGTCACTTCGAGCGCGAGCCTTGTGCCCTCCGGCGGCTTGGGGACGCCGGCGGGCCACGTCATCGCGAGACGGCCGAGGCTGCTGTCGACGACCGTCTGCCCGGCGGGCGTGTGGGCGACGACGCGCGCGGTGACCGTCTCGACGAACTGCGAGCGTGCAGGCGTGGCGGGCGGTGCGGCCGCGGCGGCCGTCTGCTGCGCGGTCGGCGAGGGCACGTCGGGAAGCACGCGGACCTGGACGCTGGTGCCGGTCTGCAAGGTCTGCTGCATGGCCGCACCGGGCAGCGGTTGGGCCTGCGGGGCGGTGGCGGTCTGCGGCGGCGTCTGCGCCTGGCGCGTCGCGGCCGTCTGGGTCGTGGGGGCCTGCTGGGCGGTGGGCGCCACGACGGTGGCGGTCGTCTGCACCGCCGGCTGCGGGGCTTGCGCGTTCTCGGCGATGTCCGTCGCGGCGGCAGGCGTGGCGGGTGCGGCCGCGGGGGAGGCAGCAGCGGCGGCCGGCGGCTGCGGCTGGACCTGTACGATCGTCGCCTGCGGGGCCTGCGGCGTGCCGCCGATCTGGAGCGTGACGCTGGCGCCTTGCGGCAGCGGCATCGGAAGTTTGACGCCCAGCGTGCCCGCGTCGGTTTTGACGAGCGTGGCGCCCGACGGATCGCGGCCGACGACCTGCCCCTGCACCTGATTGGCGGGGGCCTGCGTCTGCGGGGCCGTCGAGCTGGCGGCAGTCTGGCCGACGCCTTGCGTCTGCCCGCCCGTCGACAGCGCGTTGGCGAGCGTCATCGACTGGACGGCGGCGAAGACCTGATTGCGGATCTGCGCGGGAAGCTGGGTGACCTGCGCCACCACCTGCGCAAAGTTCTGGATCGGCGGCGGGTTGGCCGCACCGCCCCCCGGCGGCGTGATCGAACCGGTCACGTCCTTCCGGCGAGGCGCGCGGCGATCGCTTCGACGTCGACGGCCGCATGCGCGCCGGGATGGCGCACGGGCAGCGGCGTCTGCGCGTGGATCGAATCGCGCACGCGCCCGTCGCGGCGCACGACGCCCAGAAGCGGCGGCTCGAAGCGCAGGAACTCGCGGCAGGCCTTGGTCAGCGTCTCGTGGATGCGCTGGCCCTGCGTGGGATTGCCGGCGCTGTTGATGACGATGCGCAGGTCGTTGCGCTGGCGGTTCGTCGTCAGAACCTTGATGAAGGCATAGGCGTCGGTCAGCGCGGTGGGTTCGTCGTTGGTCACGACGATGCAGGTGCGCGCCAGTGCGGCAAGCCCGCGCGTGTGTGCCTCGATGCCGGCCCCCAGGTCGACGATGGTCGCCTCGTAGTCGGCCGAAAGCTCGTAGAGGTCGCGCACGAGCTGGGCGAAACGCGGCTGGGCGACGCTGGCGAGATTGCCCGAGCCCGAGCGGCCGGCGAGGATGTCGAAGCCGCCGGTGGGATAGGGCGTCACGCATTCGGCCAGCGAATGCGCGCCCGCGAAATAGTGCCCGAGGTCGCGCTTGGGGAAGAGGCCGAGCTGGATGTCGACATTGGCAAGCCCCAGATCGCCGTCGAACAGCAGCGTCTTGAGGCCGCGGCGCGCGAGCGCTGTCGCCAGCGTGATCGAGAACCACGTCTTGCCCACGCCGCCCTTGCCCGAGGCGACGGCGATGAGGCCCAGCGAGTTCGCGGGGCGCGTGTCCTGACCTGATTCCACGACCGCGCGCGTGTGCGCTTCGGCGTAGGGAAGGGTGTGGATCGTGCTCACGATACGGCCTCCGTGTTGCGCGCCGCGCGCGGGCCGGCGGCGGCGACGAGAATGCGGGCGAAGCGCTCGGCGTCCAACGCCTCGAGCGGATCGGCGGGAGAGGCGGAGGCGGATGCCTCCGCGAACGCATAGGTGCCGGCGGCGGCGGCGGCCAGAAGCCCGCCCATGCGCCGCGCGATGTCGATGCGCGTGGGTACGAGGCGCGTGCAGCCGGCACGCGAGAAGGCCTCGGCGATTTCGGCGCTTTCGGCGACGTCGAGCCCGGCAGGCATCGTCAGCACGGGCTCGCCGCCCACCGCGACCGACAGGCGCGCGAGTGCTGCGATCTGCGCGGGATCGTTGGGATCGGCCGCGGCCGTATCGATCAGCAGCAGCGTGCCGCGCAGCTTGCCCAGCGCGAAGCGCTGCACGTCCTCGGGCCGTTCGGCCACGTCGAAGGGCACGCCCAGGATCTGCGCGAAGGCCGAAAGGGCCGGCACGCCGCCAGCCGAGTTCCGGTCGGTCGAGACGATGCGAACGGCCGTGCCTTCGAGCGCTGCCTGCGCGGCGAGCTTTGCCAGCGCCAGCGTCTTGCCGGAGGCGGGCGGGCCCACCATCAGGATGGGGGTCGAGGTCTCGCGCATGGCGAGCGGCGCGAAGCGGAAGCTGCCGGCGAGCCGGCGGGCGAGTGCGGCACCCACGCTGTCGCCGTTGGCGCGCCGGCCCAGCTTCCCGCCCTCTTCGAGGCGGGCGGCTAGCATCGGCGGCAGGGCATGGAAGGAAAGGACTTTGGCGAGCGCGTCGCCCTCGGGCGGCGGGGCACCGCGCCCGAAGCGCGGACCGATGTCCGGCGGCACGAAGTCTTCGTCGTCCGCGTCGGCGA
>JAYRKO010000475.1:0-2789 GCA_041905745.1 Tagaea sp.
AGGCCGTCGGGTTCCAGATCACGTCGATCCGCGACGTGACGCCGATCCCGCACAACGGCTGCCGTCCGCCCAAGCGCCGGCGCGTCTGACGCGAACCTGTCCTCCGCGGTGCGCGCGCGGTTTCGCGTGCGGCACCTGCGGATAACGCCCGCGAACAACGCAAGCGACGGAAGGCAGGGCCCCAAGGCCGCCGCCGCCGTCCGCTCCGAAAGGTGACCCCGTGCTGCAGAAGAACTGGAAAGAACTGATCAAGCCCCAGAAGCTCGACATCGAGCCCGGCGACGACGCCAAGCGCGAAGCGACGGTCGTCGCCGAGCCGCTGGAGCGCGGCTTCGGTCTGACGCTGGGCAACGCGCTTCGGCGCGTGCTGCTGTCTTCGTTGCAGGGTGCGGCCATCACGTCGATCAAGATCGACGGCGTGCTGCACGAGTTCTCGTCGATCCCCGGCGTGCGCGAAGACGTGACCGACGTCGTCCTCAACGTGAAGGCGATCGGCCTTCGCATGCACGGCGACGGCCCGAAGCGCATCATGCTGAAGGCCACGGGCCCCGGCGAAGTGCGCGCGGGCCAGATCGAGACGGGCCACGACATCGAGGTGATGAACCCCGACCACGTGATCTGCACGCTCGACGACGGCGCCAAGCTGGTCATGGAAATGACGGTCGAGACGGGCAAGGGCTACGTGCCCGGCGCCACGTCGCGCCCGGCCGACGCGCCCATCGGCATCATCCCGGTCGACGCGCTGTTCAGCCCGGTCCGCAAGGTCTCGTACAAGATCGAGAACACCCGCGTGGGCCAGGTCACGGACTACGACAAGCTCTCGATGAAGATCGAGACCAACGGCGCGGTCACGCCGGAAGACGCCGTGGCGCTCGCCGCGCGCATCCTCCAGGACCAGCTCCAGCTCTTCATCAACTTCGAAGAGCCGAGCGTCGAGCGCGTCGAGGAGAAGGTCGGCGACCTGCCGTTCAACAAGAACCTGCTCCTCAAGGTCGACGAGCTCGAGCTGTCGGTCCGTTCGGCCAACTGCCTCAAGAACGACAACATCATCTACATCGGCGACCTCGTGCAGAAGACGGAAGCGGAGATGCTCCGCACGCCGAACTTCGGCCGCAAGTCGCTCAACGAGATCAAGGAAGTCCTCTCCCAGATGGGCCTCCATCTCGGCATGCAGATCGCCGGCTGGCCTCCCGAGAACATCGAAGAGCTCGCCAAGAAACTCGAAGAGCCGTACTGAGCGGCTTTTCCTAAGGAGTACGAACCATGCGTCACGGAATGGCCGGCCGGAAGATGGGCCGCACCTCGCAGCACCGCCAGGCGACCCTCGCCAACATGGCGGTGTCGCTGATCGTGCACGAGCAGATCAAGACGACGGTGTCCAAGGCGAAGGAACTGCGCCGCACCGTCGACCAGCTGATCACGCTGGGCAAGAAGGGCGGGCTCGCCAACCGGCGTCGCGCGCTCTCGATCGTGCAGGACACGGAAGTCGCCCAGAAGCTCTTCGGCGCGCTCGCCGAACGCTACAAGGCGCGCAACGGCGGCTATACGCGCGTGCTGCGCGCCGGCGTGCGCTACGGCGACGCCGCCTCGCTCGCGGTGATCGAGCTCGTCGACCGCGATCCGGCGGCCAAGGGCAAGGCCGACAAGGCCCGCGTCGCGGCCGAACGCGAAGCGGCCGAGAAGGCCGAGAAGGAAGGCGCGGCCGCCTAAGGCCCGCCCGACTTCAGGACGAACGCCTCGAAGCGGCGTCGGCCACCCGGCCGGCGCCGCTTCTGCTTTCCGGGGCCGCGCGGTAGAATCTCGGCCATGTTCCGCACCCTCGCGATCCTCGCACTTCTGGCCCTAGCGGCCCCGACCGCCGCGCAGACGCGCGTCGTGCCGGAAAGCCGAGAGCAGGTGCAGCTTTCCTTCGCGCCCGTCGTGAAACGCGCGGCGCCCGCCGTCGTCAACGTCACGACGAAGCGCACGCAGCGCGCGGTGGCTTCGCCCTTCGCCAACGATCCGGTCTTCCGCCGCTTCTTCGGCGACCGTTTCCCCGGCATGGACCAGAAGGTGCAGAACTCGCTCGGGTCCGGCGTCATCGTCGATCCGGCCGGCATCATCGTGACGAACTTCCACGTGATCCGCGGGGCGGAGGAGATCGTCGTGGGGCTCGCGGACCGGCGCGAGTTCGAGGCGAGCGTGCTGCGCGCCGACGAGAAGACAGATCTTGCCGTGCTGCGCATCGAGACGAACGGCGAGAAGCTGCCGCATCTGGAGATGAAGGATTCCGACGACGTCGAGGTGGGCGACGTCGTGCTCGCCATCGGCAACCCGTTCGGCGTCGGGCAGACGGTCACGCAAGGTATCGTCTCGGCCGTCGCGCGCACGATGGTCGGCATCTCCGATTTCCGTTTCTTCATCCAGACCGATGCGGCGATCAATCCCGGCAATTCGGGCGGCGCGCTCGTCGGGCTCGACGGGCGGCTCGTGGGCATCAACTCGGCCATCTTCTCGCGCGACGGCGGCTCGAACGGCATCGGCTTCGCGATCCCGTCGAACATGGTGCAGACGGTCGTGGCCGGCGTGGGTTCCGGCGGGCGGCTGGTGCGCGCGTGGCTCGGCGCCTCGGGCCAGACGGTGACGAGCGAGCTTGCCCCCAGCCTCGGCCTGCCGCGGCCTGTGGGCGTGGCGATCACCGACGTGTTTGCGGGCGGGCCTGCGGAAAAAGCGGGCCTGCGGCGCGGCGACGTGGTGATCGAGGTGGAGGGGCGCGAGGTCGGCGACAACGAGGCGCTGCGCTTCCGCAT
>JAYRKO010000476.1:0-2789 GCA_041905745.1 Tagaea sp.
GCCGACGCCAAACGCTACGACAGTTGAGGACCGCCGCCCGATGCCCATCGATCCCGTAACGCTCGCCGTCCTCAAGGGCCGCCTCGAACAGATCGCGGACGAGATGGACGCCACGCTCTTCCGCACGGCGTTCAATCCGATCATCGCCGAGGCGCACGACGCCTCGCACGGGCTTTACGACGCCGAGACGGGCGAGACGCTGGTGCAGGGCAAGTCGGGCCTGCCGATCTTCGTGGGCGTCATGGCCTTCGCCGTGCGCGCGGTCATCGACAAGGTCGCGCGCGAGGGCGGGCTTCGCGACGGCGACGTCTTCCTCTTCAACGATCCCTACGACGGCGGCACGCACCTGTCCGACTTCAAGCTCGTGCGCCCCTATTTCCGCGACGGCAAGCTGTTCTGCTGGCTCGCCTCGGTCGGCCACTGGCACGACGTGGGCGGCAACGTGCCCGGCAACTACAACCCGGTCGCGACCGAAAGCTTCCAGGAGGGCATGCACATCCCGCCGGTCAAGCTCGTCGCCGCCGGCACGCTCAATACCGACATCGTGGAAATCCTGAAGGCGAACAGCCGCCTGCCCGTCTCGCTCTACGGCGATCTCAGCGGGCAGATCAACGCGCTCGATCTCGGCGTGCGGCGCATGGACGATCTGCTCGGCGAATACGGCGCGCCGGTCCTGCACGAAGCGCTGGGCGAACTGCGCGCGCGCGCGGCCAAGCTCATGCGCGCCTGCATCGCCGAACTGCCGGACGGCGTCTATTCGGCCGAAGACTGGCTCGACAACGACGGCATCGAGGACAAGGCGCTGCGAATCGCCCTCGACATCACCGTCGCCGGCGACCGCATGACGCTCGATTTCTCGCGCACGTCGGGTCCGTGCGCGGGGCCCGTCAACATCGCGCGCTCGACGGCGGTCGCGTCCTGCTACGTGGCGCTGAAGCACGTCTTCCGCGACGTGCCGGCCAATGCCGGCTGCCTCGAACCCATCGCGTTCGTCATCCCCGAACCCTCGATCCTCGCCGCGCGCGCGCCCAAGCCCGTCGGCGGCTACACCGAGACGATCCTTCGCGTGATCGACGTCGTGTTCCAGGCGCTCGCCAAGGCCGCGCCGCAGCTCGTCAACGGCTGCGCCTACGGCACGATCAACGCGCTCTCGCTGGCCGGCCACCGCAAGGACGGCAAGCGCTGGGTGATGTTCTCGTTCTTCGGCGGCGGCCTTGGCGGCAGCCCGGAAAGCGACGGCCTCAACCACGGCAACGCGCCGATCTCGACCGCGACGATCCCGCCGGTCGAAATCCTCGAGGCGGCCTATCCGGTGATGTTCACGCAATGGGCGCTGCGCCCCGACAGCGGCGGCGCCGGCCGCCATCGCGGCGGGCTCGGCGCGATCTACGAGATCGAACTGCTCGAGGAGTCCGCCGACGTGTTCCTCTTCGGCGAACGCGGCCGGCACGCGCCGCAGGGCGTGGTCGGCGGCGGGCCGGGCGCGCTCAACCGCTTCGTCGGGCCCGGCGGGGCGGTACCGCCGATGACCTCGAAGATGGTGGGCCTCAAGATCGCGCGCGGCGAACGCGTGCGCCTCGAAACGCCCGGCGGCGGCGGCTACGGCCCGCCCGGCGAACGGCCGAAGGAACTTGCCGAGCGCGACCGTGCGCTTGGCTATACGCGCGCGGCAGGTGCGCGATGAGCGCGCGTTCGACCGTCGTGGGCGTGGATGTCGGCGGCACGTTCACCGACCTGTTCTTCTTCGACGAGGCGAGCGGCGAGGTCCGCACGCGCAAGGTCCCCTCGACGCGCGGCGACCAGTCGGTCGGCTTCCTCGACGGCATCCGGTCGGGCGAGCCCGATTTCTCGAAGCTCGCCGCCGTCGTCCACGGCACCACGGTCGGCACGAACGCGCTGCTGGAGCGCAAGGGCGCACGCACGGGCGTCATCATGACCGAGGGATTCCGCGACGTGCTGGAGATGCGCCGGCGCGACAGGCGGCAGACCTGGGGCCTGTGGGGCGAATTCGTGCCGGCGATCCCGCGCGACCTGCGCCTGGAAGTACCCGAACGCACGCTTGCCGACGGCAGCGTGCGCACGCCGGTCGACGTCGACGCGGTGCGCAAGGTCGCACGCGAACTGCGTGCGAACGGTGCCGAAGCCGTCGCGATCGTCTTCATCAATGCCTACGCCAACGACGCCAACGAGCGCGCCGCACTGGACGCGCTGCGCGCGGAATGGCCGAACCCCTATGTCGGCGCCAGCCATCAGATCCTGCCCGAAATCCGGGAATTCGAGCGCGCCTCGACGACGGCGCTGAACGCCTATCTCCAGCCGGTCGTCGCGTCGTATCTGTCGCGCCTCGACGAGCGGCTCAGATCGGCGGGATCGACCGGGCAGCTGCTGATCGTCCAGTCGAACGGCGGCGTCATGTCGGTCGACACCGCCGCGCGCCTGCCGGTGCGCACCGCGCTGTCCGGCCCTGCGGCCGGCGTCATTGCGGCCGCGCACATCGCGCGCAGCGCCGGCTTTCCGGACGTGCTGACCGGCGACATGGGCGGCACGTCGTTCGACGTGGCGCTGATCGCGGGCGGCAAGGCCGCACTCGCTTCGCAGACGACCATCGAATTCGGCATGACTGTGCGCACGCCGATGATCGAGATCACGACCATCGGTGCGGGCGGCGGCTCGATCGCGTGGGTCGATCGCGGCGGCCTCCTCCAGATCGGCCCGGAAAGTGCGGGCTCCGATCCCGGCCCCGTCTGCTACGGGCGCGGCGCCACGCGACCCACCGTGACGGACGCCAA
>JAYRKO010000477.1:0-2784 GCA_041905745.1 Tagaea sp.
ACGTCCACGCACCCATGTTCTGCGGCTCTTCCTGGCACCACACGACCTCGGCGTTCTTGTAGCGGCCGAGCTCGCGCTCGGTCGAGGCGAGCGGGAACGGATAGAGCTGTTCGATGCGCACGAGCGCCACGTCGTCGATGCCGCGCTTGGTGCGCTCCTCCAGCAGGTCGTAATAGACCTTGCCCGAGCACAGCACGACGCGCTTCACCTTCGCGTCGGCCGCGATCTTTTCGGTCTCGGGCAGGATGCGGTGGAAACTGGTGCCCGGCCCGAATTCCGAAAGGTTCGAGACCGCCAGCTTGTGCCGCAGCAGCGACTTCGGCGTCATGATGAGGAGCGGCTTGCGGATCGGGCGGCGGACCTGCCGGCGCAGCGCGTGGAAATAGTTCGCGGGCGTCGTCAGGTTGCAGACCTGCCAGTTGTCCTCGGCGCACATCTGCAGGTATCGCTCGAGGCGGGCCGAGGAATGCTCGGGCCCCTGCCCTTCGTAGCCGTGCGGCAGCAGCATCGTCAGGCCCGACATGCGCAGCCACTTCACCTCGCCCGACGAGATGAACTGGTCGAACATCGTCTGCGCGCCGTTGGCGAAGTCGCCGAACTGCGCCTCCCACAGCACGAGCGCGTTGGGCTCGGCCAGCGAATAGCCGTACTCGAAACCGAGCACGCCGTATTCCGACAGCGGGCTGTCGTGGACCTCGAAGGTCGCCTGGCCGGGGCGGATGTTGTTGAGCGGCACGAAGCGCTTCTCGGTCTCCTGGTCGACGAGGACCGAGTGGCGCTGCGAGAACGTGCCGCGTCCGCAGTCCTGGCCCGACAGACGCACCGGCGTGCCCTCGACCGCGAGCGTGCCGAAGGCGAGCGCTTCGGCCGTCGCCCAGTCGATGCCCGCACCCGTCTCGAGCAGCTTCTTCTTGTTGTCGAGCTGGCGGCGGATGGTGCGGTGGATGTTGTGCCCGTCCGGCACGCGGCAGATGCCGGCTCCCACTTCCTTGAGCAGGTCGTTCGACACGGCCGTGTTGCCGCGGTTGTCTTCCTTCTTCGCGACCTCGAAGCCCGACCACTTGCCTTCCAGCCAGTCGGCCTTGTTGGGCTTGTAGGTCTTCGACGCCTCGAACTGCGATTCCAGATGCGCGATGAAATCGTCGTAGATCTTCTGCGATTCCTCGGCCGGCAGCTGCTTGGTCTTCGCCAGATGCTCGGCGTAGAGCGTGCGCGTCGTCGGCTGGCTCGCGATCTTGCGGTACATGATCGGCTGCGTGAACGACGGCTCGTCCGCCTCGTTGTGGCCGTGGCGGCGGTAGCAGATCATGTCGATGACGACGTCGCGGTGGAAACGCTGGCGGAACTCCGTCGCGATGCGCGCGACGTGGACCACCGCTTCCGGATCGTCGCCGTTGACGTGGAACACCGGGAAGCCGAAGCCCTTGGCGATGTCCGTGCAGTAGACGCCCGAGCGCGAATAGTTCGGCGCGGTCGTGAAGCCGATCTGGTTGTTGACGACGAAATGGATCGTGCCGCCGGTCCGGTAGCCGAGGATGTCCACGAAGCTCATCGTCTCGGGCACGATGCCCTGGCCGGCGAACGCGGCGTCGCCGTGCAGCAGCAGCGGCATCACCTGCGTGCGGTCGTTGTCGCCGAGCTGCACGCTCTTCGCGCGCGCCTTGCCGAGCACGACGGGGTTCACCGCCTCGAGATGCGAGGGGTTCGCCGTGAGCGAGAGGTGGACCTTGTTGCCGTCGAACTCGCGGTCGGACGAGGTGCCGAGATGGTATTTCACGTCGCCCGAGCCCTGGACGTCGTCGGGCTGCGAGGAGACGCCCTGGAATTCGGAGAAGATCGCGACGTAGGGCTTGCCCATCACGTTCGCGAGTACGTTGAGGCGGCCGCGATGCGGCATGCCGATGACGATCTCGCGCACGCCGAGCTGGCCGCCGCGCTTGATGATCTGCTCGAGCGCCGGAACCATCGATTCCGCGCCGTCGAGGCCGAAGCGCTTCGTGCCGACGAACTTCTTGTCGAGGAAGCGCTCGAAACCCTCGGCCGCCGTAAGGCGTTCGAGGATGGCGCGCTTGCCGCGGTCGGTGAAGTCGGTGTGATTGCGCGGACCTTCGACGCGCTGCTGGATCCACGATTTCTGCTCGGGATCGGTGATGTGCATGAACTCGACGCCGATCGAGTCGGCATAGGTCTTCTTCAGCGCCGCCGTGATCTCGCGCAGCGTCGCCGTGTGCATGCCCAGCACGTTGTCGATGAAGATCGGCCGGTCCATGTCGGCTTCGGTGAAGCCGTAGCTGGCCGGGTCAAGCTCGGGATGCGGCTCGCGCTTGGTGAGGCCGAGCGGATCGAGGTTGGCGTCGAGATGGCCGCGCACGCGATAGGCGCGGATCAGCATGATCGCACGGATCGAATCGAGTGTGGCCGCCTTCGCCTGCTCGAGCGTGACCGATCCCGCGGCAGGTGCGGCCGCGGCGACCGGGGCCGCCGCACCGTTGCCGCCCTTGCCCTTGGCGGGCGCCGGCGCCGGATCGGCGACGCCGATCACCTTCGTCTTCTCGCGACCCCATCCCGGGACGAAGTAGCTCGACCCTTCCGTGCCCATCTCGCGCAGCAGCGGGTGCCAGCTGGGGTCGACGCTCGCCGGATCGGCGCGGTACCGATCGACGAGTTCGGCGAGATAGACGGCGTTGGCGCCGTTGAACAGCGAGTCGAGATCGGGATGGGTCGCCATTGGATTGCCTTCGCGCGCCGCTGGGGTGGGTGTTCGTACTGCCGTCAGCCCTTCAT
>JAYRKO010000478.1:0-2768 GCA_041905745.1 Tagaea sp.
ACAGGATCGCGCCGAACTCGGAGGCGAAGGTCTCCAGCCGGCCCGCGTAGCGGTTCAGCTCGGTCGAGATCTTGTTGTAGGCGATGACCGCCGGGATCGCGGCGATGAGGCCGAGCGCCGTGGCGAAAAGCGCCTCGGCGAGGCCCGGGGCGACCGACGCGATCGACGTGTTCTTCGTGATGCCGATCGTGTGGAACGAACGCATGATGCCCCACACCGTGCCGAACAGGCCGATGAAGGGTGCGGTCGAGCCGACCGAGGCGAGGAACGTCATCTGGCGTTCGAGCCGGTCCATCTCGCGCGAGAGCGTCACCTGCATCACGCGCTCGATGCGCGCCTGCAGCGAGGCGCGCATCTGCCCCGCCGCGACGAGGCCCTTGGCCGCCGTGCGGCGCCATTCGCGCATCGCAGCACCGAACATGGCGGTCATCGGATCGGCGGGCTGGTTGCCCACGCGGTCGTAGAGGTCCTCGAGCGAACCGCCCGACCAGAACTGGTCCTCGAACTGGTTGGCCGCGGTGCGCAGGCGGCGCAGGCGCAACCACTTGTCGACGACGATCGCCCACGTCCAGAAGGACGCGAAGAGCAGGATCAGCACGACGAACTGCCCGACGAGGTCGGCGTGCAGGAACAGCGCCCAGGGCGTGAAATCCGGCATGCCGGAGCCGGCCAGGGCGGTCGTTTCGACGGTACGGTCCATTCTCGATGCTTTCCTGGAAAGTTCGGGTTGTCTCAGGCCTTCGTGACGACAATATGGCGCGAAAGCGCGGCGCGCACGGGTTCGGGGATGCGGGTGGGCCGGCCGTCGGCAAGCTTCAGGCAGGCCAGCCGCACCGCAAGGCGGGCAAGCTCGGCCCCGTCGGCGGCGCGGCGCACGGTCTGGATGCCGTCGGCCGTGGCGCCGCCGACCTCGACGGTCGTCGATTCCACGATCAGCGCATCGTCGAGTTTCGCGGGCCGGATGTAGTCCACGCTGACGGAGCGCACGGCGAAGGCCACGCCCATCGTCTCGGCCATCTCGCGCTGCACGATGCCGGCCTCGCGCAAGATCTCGGTGCGCGCGCGCTCGGCGAATTTCAGGTAGTTCGCGTAGTACACGATACCGGCCGCGTCGGTATCCTCGTAGTAGACGCGCGTATGGAAGACGTGCGGCGCGTTCATTCGTCCTCCGCGTCGTCGGAGGGCGCGAAATCGAGCTGCACCTGCGCGCCGGCCGGCGGCGTCAGGCCCAGATGGCGCCAGCCCTTCTCGCCCAGCACGCGCCCGCGCGGTGTGCGCAGCAGCAGGCCTTCCTGGATCAGGAAGGGTTCGATCACTTCCTCGATCGTGTCGCGCTGCTCGGCCAAGGCCGCCGCCAGCGTCTCCACGCCCACCGGTCCGCCGCCGTAATTCTCGGCGATGCAGCCCATGTAGCGGCGGTCCATCGCGTCGAGCCCCAGCGCGTCGACCTCGAGCTTGCCCAGTGCGGCATCCGCCGCCTTGCGGTCGATCTTGGCGAGGCCGGCCACGGATGCGAAGTCGCGCACGCGGCGCAGGAGGCGCCCGGCGATGCGCGGCGTGCCGCGGCAACGCCGCGCGATTTCCGCCGCCCCGTCGGCGGCAAGCGCACAACCCAGCACGCCCGCCGCACGGCGCACGATCGCCTCCAGCTCCTCGGGCGAATAGAAGACGAGCCGCAGCGGAATGCCGAAACGGTCGCGCAGCGGCGTGGTGACCAGCCCCGCGCGCGTCGTCGCCCCCACCAGCGTGAAGGGCGGCAGGTCGATGCGCACCGAACGCGCCGCCGGCCCCTCGCCGATGATGAGGTCGAGCTGGAAATCCTCCATCGCGGGATAGAGGATTTCCTCGACCGCGGGCGACAGGCGGTGGATCTCGTCGATGAACAGCACGTCGCGCGGCTGGAGGTTCGTCAGCAACGCCGCCAGATCGCCCGCGCGCGCGATGACGGGACCGGACGTGGCGCGGAAGCCCACGCCCAGTTCCTTCGCCACGATCTGGGCGAGCGTCGTCTTGCCCAGCCCCGGCGGCCCATGCAGCAGCACGTGGTCCAGCGCCTCACCGCGCGCGCGCGCGGCTTCGACGAATACGCGCAGATTCTCGCGCACCTGTTTCTGGCCGACGAAATCGTCGAGCGCCAGCGGCCGGATCTTCTGCTCGGGCGCGTCGGTCCCGATCGCCTCGCGCGCGACTTCGCGCGCCGGCGCGTCGGTCTTCGCGGGGCTCATGCGCCCAGCTCCTTGAGGCCGGCGGGAATGAGCGCCTCGACGCGCGCACCCGCCCCGAGCTTCTTGGCGGCCTTGTTGACCGCCGTGACCGCCTCGGCCCGGCGATAGCCGAGATTGACGAGTGCGGAGACCGCATCGGCCGCGGCCTCGCTCGCCGGGGCGGCACCGGCCACGCCGTAGGCCGCGGCGGCTTTGCCGGCCGCAAGCGAAAGCCCCAGTGACGCGACCTTGTCTTTCAGTTCCGAGGCGATGCGCTGGGCAAGCTTCGGCCCCACGCCGTCGGCGCGCGTCAGCGTCGCGCGGTCTTCCGACAGGATCGCCGCCGCGATTTCGCCGGGCGCGAGTGCCGAAAGAAGTGCGAGTGCCGCCTTCGGCCCCACGCCCTGCACGGTCGTGAGCAGGCGGTAGCAGTCGCGTTCCTCCGGGGCCACGAAGCCGAACAGCTCGAACGCGTCCTCGCGGATGTTCGTCTCGATGTGCAGGAGGCAGGCTTCGCCCACGCCCGGCAGGGCCGCAAGCGTGCGCGCCGAGGCGCGCACGAGA
>JAYRKO010000479.1:0-2761 GCA_041905745.1 Tagaea sp.
TCACAGCTTGCCTGTCCGCCTTCCCCCGCTCGACACGCTGCGCGCCTTCGAGGCGGCCGCCCGGCTCGGCAGCTTCTCGGCCGCCGGCGGGGCGCTGAACCTGACCCACGGCGCGATCAGCCGGCAGGTCGGCAAGCTCGAGCACTGGCTCAACGTCAAACTGTTCGACCGGCAGGCGCGCGGCGTCGGACTCACGCCGGACGGCCAGCGTCTTTACCAGCGCACGCGCGAGGCCTTCGCACTGATCGCCGACTATTCCGACCGCTGGACCGATCCGCGTGGCCCGGCCGTCGTGCGGCTCAACTCGATCCCTTCTGTCACCGGGCGCTGGCTGATGCCGCGCCTTGCCGCACTCGAGGCGGGGCCGCCGCCGCTGCGCGTGCAGCTGACCGTCGACCACCGCCACGTCGATCTGGTCGACGAGGGCATCGACCTCGCGATCCGCTGCGGGCGCGGCACGATCCCGGGGCGCGTGTCGGTGCAGCTGTTCGAGGAACGGTGCTTTCCCGTGGCGGCCCCCGCACTCGCGCGGCGCATCGGGCGCGGCCGGCCGGCACGGCTGCTGGATTTTCCGCTGCTGCACGATTCCAGCGCCACCGGCTGGCGCGCGTGGCTCGCTCGCCACGGGCTCGACTACCGGCCGCGCCCGCAGGACCGCCGCTTCGAGGATTACAACCTCGTGCTCGACGCCGCCGCCTGCGGGCTCGGCATCGCGCTCGCGCGCCCGCCCCTCGCGCAGGCCGATCTCGACCAACGCCGCATCGTCGCCGTCGAGCGCACGGCCGTGCCCAACTCGGTTGCCTACTGGCTCGACCGGCCGCCGGGTGCGCCGCGCCCTGCCGCCGCCCTGCTTGCCGCACGCATCGCGGCCGAGGCGGGCCTGAAGCAGGCCGCCGTCGCCGCGTTCCTCGACGCGGGCTGAGCGCGATATCGTTCCCTAATTGCCGGCGGCCGCACCGGACGCGATCAGCGCGTCGATCTCGGCAGGCGCGTAGCCGATCTCGCCCAGCACCGCGCGCGTGTGCTGGCCCAGCAAGGGGGCGGCGCGCACGACGCCGCCTTGCGTGTCGGAGAATTTGACCGGGGCGCCCAGCGTGGCCACGCGGCCCAGCGTCGGGTGGTCGGTCTCGACTACCATGTCGCGCGCGCGCGTCTGCGGGTCCGCCAGCATCTCGCCGATGCCGAGCACGGGCCCTGCCGGCATTCCGGCCTTCTCGAAGCGAGCAAGCCAGTCCGCCGTCGTGCGCCTGCGGAAATGCGGTTCGAGTGCGGCGACAAGGTCGGCGAGGTTCGCCATGCGCGCGGCGTTGGTCGCGAAGCGCGCATCGGCGGCAAGTGCGGGGGCTTCCAGTGCCTCGACCAGTTTCGTCCACGCGGCCTGGTTGGCGGCCCCCACATTCACCCAGCCGTCGGCGGTGGCGAAGGCCTGATAGGGCGCGTTGAGCGGATGGGCCGAGCCCAGCGGGCCCGGCGACACGCCCGTGGCGAGCGCGATCGCCGACTGCCAGAAGGTGTGGACGATGCCCGCCTCGAACAGCGAGGTGTCGACGAGCTGGCCCCTGCCCGTCGTCGCGCGCGCCTGCAACGCGGCAAGGATGCCCATGGCGGCGAGGATGCCGGCGGTGATGTCGCTCACGGGCGCCCCGACCTTGACGGGTGCGCGCCCCGGCCCTTCGCCGGTGATGCTCATCAGGCCCGACATGCCCTGCGCCACCAGATCGAAGCCGCCGCGCGCGGCGTACGGCCCGGTGCGCCCGAAACCCGACAGCGAGCAGTAGACCAGCCGCTTGTTCATCGCGTGCACGGCGTCCCAGCCGAAGCCGAGCCGGTCGAGCGTGCCGAGGCGGTAGTTCTCGATCAGCGCGTCCGCACCCGCGATCAAGCGCGTCAACGCCGCCTTGCCGCCCTCGTGCTTGAGGTCGAGGGCGATACCCCGCTTGTTGCGGTTCATCATCAGGAAGGCCGCACTCTCCTCGCCCACGCGCGGGGGCACCATGCGGCGCGTGTCGTCGCCGCCGGGCAGCTTCTCGACCTTGACGACGTCGGCGCCCATGTCGGCGAGCATCAGGCCCGCGACGGGCCCGGCCATGATGTGCGCGAGTTCGACGACCTTGAGACCCGCGAGCGGACCGGGCACGGGTCTAGCGCCCCTCGAATTTCGGGCGGCGCTTCTCGAGGAACGCGCGATAGCCTTCCAGATAGTCGCGCGTGTCACAGTTGGCGAAGCCTTCGAGATATTCCGCACGTGTCAGGGGCTTGGGATCCTTGAGGCGGCGCGCAAACTTCTTGTGCCAGCGGTTGGAGAGCGGCGCGCCCGACGCGATGCGTCCGGCGGCGAGATAGGCCTCCTCGGCCACCTTCGCGTCGGGCACCACGCGGTTGACCATGCGCTTTTCCTTGGCCTCGGCAGCACCGAACACGCGCGCTTCCAAGAGGATCTCCAGTGCCGTCGCGCGGCCTACGAGATCGACCAGTGCCGAAAGTTCGGGATAGGCCATGATGACGCCGATGCGGTTGATCGGCACGCCGAAGCGCGCGCTCTCGCCGGCGATGCGCATATCGCACATGCTGGCGATCTCCAGCGATCCGCCCACGCACAGCCCGTGGATCAGCGCCACGGTCGGGTGCCGGCACTGGTTGATGGCCGCGAGCGTGGCGTGCATCGTGCGGCCGTATTCGATCGCGAGCTTCGTGGTCTTGCGCGTCTGCTCGAATTCCGAGATGTCGGCGCCCGGCCCGAAGGCCTTCTCGCCGGCGCCGC
>JAYRKO010000480.1:0-2756 GCA_041905745.1 Tagaea sp.
AACAGCTCACCAAGCTCAAGCAGAAGACGGGCAGCCTGCCGCCGGCCGCGGCCGAAGAGCTCGGCTACCTTCTCGACGCGCACGTGCAGATGCTTTCCCAGTCGCGTCTGGTGCGCGGCGTCGAGCGGCGGATCGGCGAGAACCTCGTTTCCGCCGAGACGGCGGTGCGCGCGGAGGCCGAGGCGATCGCCGAGGCCTTCGAGGCGATGGATGACTCCTACCTCGCCCAGCGCGTGCAGGACGTGCGCGAGGTCGGTGCGCGTCTCGTGCGCAACCTGACGCAGACGCCGTGGGGCGCGTTCAAGAACCTGCCCGACGGCGCCATCGTCGTCGCCGAAGAAATCACGCCCGCCGACACGGCCGTGATGGATCCCGACGTGGTGGGCGGTTTTGCGACCGTCACGGGCGGTGCGGAAGGGCACACGGCGATCATGGCGCGCGCGCTCGGCCTGCCGGCCGTGCTCGGCGTGGCCGATCTCGTGGGCGCGGTGCGACCCGGCGATACCGTCATCGTCGACGGCAACGAAGGGCGCATCGTCGCCAGGCCCACCGCCGCCACGCTCGAACGCTACGAACGAAAGCGCCTCGAATACGAAAAGGAAGAGCGTCAGCTCGCACGCCTCGTCAAGCTGCCCTCGGTCAGTCGTGACGGCGTCGAATTCCAACTCGGCGCCAATCTCGAGCTGCCGCGCGAGGTGGCGCAGGCGCTGGCGGCGGGGGCCTCGTCGATCGGTCTCCTGCGCAGCGAGTTCATGTTCATGAACCGCAGCGACGTGCCCGACGAGGAAGAGCAGTACGCGCAGCTCTCCGAAATCGTGAAGGGCATGGCCGGGCGCATCGTCACGGTGCGCACGCTCGACGTCGGCGGCGAAAAGCTCGCCTCGGCGCTGGGCGACCTGTCGCCGGGACCGAATCCGGCGCTTGGCCTGCGCGCGATCCGCCTGTCGCTGGCGCGCCCCGAACTGCTCGACGCGCAGCTCGCCGCGATCCTGCGCGCGGGCGCGCACGGACCGCTGCGCATCCTCGTGCCGATGGTCGCCACCGTCGACGAGATGAAGCAGGTGCGCGAGGCGGTCGGCCGCGTGGCGCGACGGCTCGTGCGCAAGGGCATCGCCATCGCCGATCCGCTGCCGCCGCTGGGCGCGATGATCGAGATCCCGGCCGCCGCACTTGCGGCCGACGCGCTCGCGCGGGTGTGCGATTTCCTGGCGCTGGGCACCAACGACCTGACGATGTACGCGCTCGCCATCGACCGCGGCGACGAGCAGGTCGCGCATCTCTACAACCCGCTCCATCCGGCGGTGCTGCGGCTCATCCAGTTCACGGCCGAGGCGGCGCTGCGCAATCGCATTCCCGTCTCGATCTGCGGCGAAATCGCGGGCGACCCGCGCTACACGGCCCTGCTGGCCGGCCTCGGCATCCGCGAACTTTCGATGGCGCCGATCAAGATCCCGCGCGTGAAGAGCCGGGTACGCGGGCTCGACGTGCAGAACGCCGCGGCGCGCGCGCGCACCGTCATGGAGCAGTGGGATACGAAGGCCATCGCCACGCTGGTCGACGAATACAACGACAGCCTCGTGCGCGCCAAAGAATAGAGCCAATTCAATCGGTTGGCCGGTTTGCCGGAAACCGATTGAGGGGTCCGGCGGCGGTCGTTATAAGGCGCGGCTGGAATTTCTCCGCGAATCCGTCCGTTGAACGGCGCCCATATCCAACCGGAGCCTCGCTCGCCATGCCCGACTATATCGTCAAAGACGTCGCCCTCGCCGAATGGGGCCGCAAGGAACTTTCGATCGCCGAGTCCGAAATGCCGGGCCTGATGTCGATCCGCGCCGAATACGGCAAGGCGCAGCCGCTGAAGGGCGCGCGCGTCGCCGGGTCGCTGCACATGACCATCCAGACGGGCGTGCTGATCGAGACGCTGAAGGCGCTGGGTGCGGACGTGCGCTGGGCCTCGTGCAACATCTTCTCGACGCAAGATCACGCCGCCGCCGCGATCGCGGTCGCCGGCACGCCGGTCTTCGCCGTCAAGGGCGAGACGCTCGTCGAGTACTGGGATTACACCCACAAGATCTTCGAGTGGCACGACGGCGGCGTCGCGAACATGATTCTCGACGACGGCGGCGACGCCACGCTCCTCATCCATCTCGGCATGAAGGCCGAGAAGGACCTCAAGGTCGTCTCGAACCCGACCAACGAGGAAGAAGAAGTCCTCTACGCCGCGATCAAGAAGCGCGTGAAGGAGCAGCCCGGCTGGTACTCGAAGGTCGGCGCGGCCATCCGCGGCGTGACCGAGGAGACGACGACCGGCGTGCACCGCCTCTACACGATGGAAAAGGACGGCTCGCTGCTGTTCCCGGCCATCAACGTGAACGACTCGGTCACCAAGTCGAAGTTCGACAATCTCTACGGCTGCCGCGAATCGCTGGTCGACGCGATCCGTCGCGCGACCGACGTGATGATGGCCGGCAAGATCGCCGTCGTCGCCGGCTTCGGCGACGTGGGCAAAGGCTCGGCCGCTTCGCTGCAGAAGGCGGGTGCGCGCGTGCTCGTGACCGAAATCGATCCGATCTGCGCGCTGCAGGCGGCGATGGAAGGCTACGAGGTCGTCACGATGGAAGACGCTGCTCCGCGCGGCGACATCTTCGTGACCGCCACGGGCAACGTCGACGTCATCACGGTCGACCACATGCGCAAGATGAAAGACCGCGCGATCGTGTGCAACATCGGCCACTTCGACAGCGAGATCCAGGTCG
>JAYRKO010000009.1:0-15720 GCA_041905745.1 Tagaea sp.
TCGACAGCGTCACGTCGAGGCCGTTCTTCTGGAAGATGCCGGCTTCCTTGGCGAGCGTCAGCGGCGCGAAGCCGGTCCAGCCGGAATAGCCGATCGTCAGCTTCGTCTGGGCCGACGCCGGCAGGGCAGCGGCGGCGAGAAACAGGGAAAGTGCGGCGATACGGGATTTCATGTCGATCCTCCGGATGGGATGCGGCGCGTCGGAACGCCCCTCTGCCCGGATGTTAGGCGGGCGGTACGCCGCTTGTACAGGGTGGGGTAGCAAATCCGGGGCCGGACCCCGCTAATCTTCGAAGATCGCGACGCGTGCGGCCTGTCGCGCGGTGATCGATCCGCGGTACATGCCTTCGGTATTGTACGGCATCACGACGTTGCCCTTCCGGTCCACCGCGACGAGGCCGGCGCCCGAATTCCATTCACGCAACTCGATCATCACGATGTCGCCGGCGGCCCTTTCGAGGCTTTGGCCGAGATAGGCCATGCGCGCCGATACTTCGTGCGCGAGTACCTTGCGGATGAAGAACTCGCCCTTGCCGGTCGCCGATATGGCGCAGGTCGCGTTGTTCGCGTAGGTACC
The DNA here is from genome assembly GCA_041905745.1 of Tagaea sp. Classification (GTDB taxonomy): domain Bacteria; phylum Pseudomonadota; class Alphaproteobacteria; order CACIAM-22H2; family CACIAM-22H2; genus Tagaea. Next base: position 578 of record JAYRKO010000009.1, read on the forward strand.
GGCACCCACGATGGGCGAGTCGCCGATGCGGCCGACGGGCTTGTTCGTGTAGCCGCCCGTCGACGTCGCCGCAGCAAGGTTGCCGTGCCGGTCGCGTGCGGCGGCACCTACGGTCCCGTGCTTCTGCGCTTCGTTTGCACGCGCGGCGGCGCCCTGGGCGGCGAGCGCCTTCATCTCCGTCAGCATCTGGCGGCGCTGGTCCGTGCCGTAATAGCTCTGCGGCACCATTTCGAATCCGCTGCGCCGCGCGAAATCATCGGCGCCGTCGCCCTGCAGCAGCAGAAAGTCGCCCGAATGGAGGATTGCGCGGCACACCTTGACGGGGTTGCGCATGGCCCGTGCTCCGGCGACCGCGCCCGCCTCGAGCGTGCGCCCATCCATGATCGCGGCGTCGAGCTCGTGTCCGCCGGCCTCGTTGAAAGCCGCACCGTGTCCCGCGTTGAAAACGGCCGCATCCTCCATGACGACGACCGCCGCTTGGACGGCATCGAGCGCGCTGCCGCCGTCGCGCAGGATCGCAGCGCCGGCCTCGAGCGACGCTTTCAAGGCGGCCCGCACATCGGCGGCGAAGTCCGCAGGTATCGTCGCGCGCGGCAGCACGCCGCATCCGCCGTGGATCGCGAGGGAGAAATCGGCGTCGGTCATCTTGTCGTTCCTTCGGAAAGATCGAGTTCGTCCGCGCGCAGGCATGCCGCGAGCCTGTCGCCGACCGGTACGAGAGCCGGCCGCTCGATGCGGCAGGCATCGGTCGCATAGGGGCAGCGGAGATGGAAGTGGCAACCGGACGGCGGATCGAGCGGCGAGGGCAGTTCGCCGCTGATCGGACGAAACTCGATCTCGACGCGATCGTCGAGCCGCAGCCGGGGGACGCTGTCGAGAAGTGCGCGCGTGTACGGATGGCGCGGCCGCGCGAACACGTCGCCCGCATCGCCGAGTTCGACGAGCCGGCCGAGATACATGATCGCGATGCGGTCGGAAACGTGCCGCACGACGCCAAGATCGTGACTGATGAACAGCATCGTCAGGCCCAATTCCCGTCGCAATTTGAGGAACAGGTTGACGATCTGGGCCTGGATCGAGACGTCGAGCGAAGCGACGGGCTCGTCGCAGACGAGGACGTCAGGCCGCATGGCGAGCGCGCGGGCGATGGCGATGCGCTGGCGCTGGCCGCCCGAAAACTGATGCGGATAGCGCTCCGCCACTTGGGGATCGAGACCGACCGTCTCGAGCCAACGCGCGACGTCCGCGCGCGCGTCGTCGGGCGCCACGATCCCGTTGGCGACCGGACCTTCCGCGACGATGTCGCCCACGCGCATGCGCGGATCGAGCGAAGCGAACGGGTCCTGGAAAATCATCTGCACGCGCGTGGTCGATTTGACCGGGCGGCCCGTCCCTTCGAGCAGGGGGCGGCCTTCGAAAAGGGCCGATCCTTCGCTTGGCGGCAGGATGCCCGCGATCATGCGCCCGAGCGTCGACTTGCCGCAGCCGGACTCGCCGACGAGCCCGAGCACTTCGCCCTTGCGGATTTCCAGCGAGACGTCGTCGACGGCATGGACCGATCGGGGAAGTTCGCCCAGCCCGAGTGCCGCGCCGATCCGCTCCGACAGCGACGGCGCCTGCCGGAAGATCTTGGACGCGTTGCGGACTGAAACGAGCGCCGTCATCGGGCGGCTCCAAGCGGGCGATGGCAACGAACCGCCCGCCTGCCGGCGGCGGCAAGATCCGGCATCCTTGCGCAGGCGTCGTACGCATGGGCGCAGCGCGGCGCGAAGGCGCAGCCCGGCGGCGGATCGGCGAGCGACGGCATGGAGCCCGGGATCTGGCGCAGATCGCGGCCGGGTTCGGCGAGCGAGGGCAGGGAGTCGAGAAGGCCGCGCGTATAAGGATGACGCGGTGCGCTCAGCACTTCGCCGACCGTGCCCTCTTCGACCACGCGGCCGGCGTACATCACGAGAAGGCGGCTCGCGAGCGCCGACACCGTCGCAAGATCGTGGCTGATCCAGATGAGTGCCGTGCCGGATTCGCGCGCGAGCGCCTTCATCTCCGCGAGGATCTGCGCCTGGATCGACACGTCGAGCGCGGTCGTCGGCTCGTCGCACACGACGAGCGCCGGCCGGTTCAGGAGCGCGATCGCGATCGCCACGCGCTGACGCATGCCGCCGGAAAGTTGGTGCGGATAGGTATCGAGCCGTCGGCCGGCGTCCGGAATGCCGACGCGCGCGAGAAGCTCCGCCGACCGGGCGCGCGCCGCAGCTTCGCCGACGCGCTCGTGCGCCTCGATCGCGAGGCGCATCTGCACGGCGATCGTCAGTACCGGATTGAGCGTCGCAGAAGGGTCCTGGAACACCATGGCGATGCGCCGGCCGCGCAGCCGGCGCAGTTCGCGCTGCGGCCGCCCGACAAGTTCGGCGCCCTCGAACTGGACGGAGCCGCGCACGATGCGGCCTGGCGGATCGATCAGCCCGAGGATCGAGAAGCCGGTGACCGATTTGCCCGAGCCGGATTCCCCGACCAGACCGACGATCTCGCCCGCGTCGATCGAAAAGCTGACGCCGTCGACCGCCTTGACGGTGCCGTGGCGCCCCGCGAAGTGCGTTGCGAGGTCGCGTACTTCGAGCAGCGCGCTCATCGCCGGAGCCTCGGGTTCAGCTGGTCGCGGATCTGGTCGCCGACGAGATTGATCGCGACGATGAGAATGATCAGCGCGACGCCCGGATAGATCGAGATCCAATATCGCCCCGACAGCATGTACTGGAACCCGTTTGAGATGAGCATACCCAGCGACGGCTCGGTCACCGGCAGCCCGAGCCCGAGGAACGACAGCGTCGCCTCGAGCGCGATCGAATTGGCCACTTGCACGGTCGCGACGACGATCAGTGGCGGCAGGCAGTTGGGCAGGATGTGGCGGAACACGACGCGCCGGGCCGACAGCGGCGTGGAGAGCGCCGCCGCCACGTAATCTTTCGCGCGTTCGGACGCGGCGGCCCCGTGCGCGGTGCGGGCGAAATAGGCGTACTGCGCGGTGACGAGTGCCGTCACGAGCTGCCATTTGCCCGGACCCAGGACGGCGACAAGGACCAGCGCCAGCAGGATCGCCGGGAAGGAGAGCTGCAGGTCGATGAAGCGCATGATCAGCGTTTCGGTCCGGCCGCCCGCAAAGGCGGCGACGGTGCCCAGCGTCGCGCCGACGGCGAATGCGAACGCGCCTGCAGCGAGTCCGACCTGTAGCGAGACCCGCAAGCCGTAGAGGATCGCCGACAGAAGATCGCGGCCCTGCGCGTCGGTCCCCAGCCAATGCGTGAAGCCCTTGGAGCCGACGAAGCCGGGTGCGCGCCGTGCGTCGGCCAGCGCGAGGTTGGCGAGATCGTACGGATCCTGCGGGGCCACGAGCGGTGCCAGAGCGGCGACGCCCACGATGGCGACCACCGTTGCGAACGCGGCCAGCGCCACGCGGTTTTCGGCGAATTCGCCGCAGAAGCGCAGAAGGGGGGAATCGCGTGTCATCGGGCCCGCGCGGCGCGCAGCCGCGGATCGAGTGCCGCATAGGCGATGTCGACGAAAAAGTTGATCAGGATAAACAGGAACGCGACCAGCATCAGATAGGCGACCATCACGGGCCGGTCGAGCGAGGAGATGCTGTCGATGATGAGCTTGCCCACGCCCGGCCACGAGAAGATCGTTTCCGTGACGACCGCGAAGGCGAGAGTCGAGCCGAACTCGAGGCCGAAAACGGTCACGATCGGGATCGCGATCAGTCGGAGCACGTGGCGGTGAAGGATCGTCCATTCGCTCTCGCCGGCCGCGCGCGCAAACTTGACCGCGTCTCCCAGCATCGTTTCGCGCGTGCCCGCACGCGCCAGCCGCACCATCATCGCGAACTTGAACAACGAGAGGTTCAGCGCGGGCAGGGCAAGATAGCTCCAGCCGTCGAGCGTCAGGAAACTGAACGGCACGCCGAAAAGATCGGCCGTCTCGCCGCGCCCCCCGGCAGGCAGCCAGCCGAGCGTCACCGCGAAGGTAAGGATCAGGACGAGCCCGATCCAGAAGGTCGGAACCGAGAAGCCGAGCACCGAGAACGCCATGATCGCGCGCGCGGCTATACCCTCCGGCCGGTAGCCGGCGTACATGCCGAGCGGCACGCCCGCGAGCGTGGCGCCGAGCACGGCCACGAGCGTCAGTTCGAGGGTCGCGGGTAGGCGCGACAGGATCAGTTCGAGAACCGGCATGTTGAAGACGAACGACCGGCCGAAATCGCCGGCGGCCAGGCGCAGCAGGAAATCGCGGTACTGGATCCAAAGCGGCTGGTCGAGCCCGTAGGCCCGGATCGTCGCTTCGCGGATCGCCTGCGTGGCGTCGGGCGACAGCAGCACGTCGATCGGGTTGCCGATGCCGTAGACGCCGGCGAAGACCAACGCCGAAATGACGAGCATGACGACGAGAGCCTGCGCAAGGCGTTGGATGAAATAGCCTAACATCGCGCCATCGGTTGCCTGCAACCCGGGCAGGCGGTGGAAGATAGTTCCAAGTAGAACCGACATCTTGACAGTCGCTTCGCGCCTGCGTCAAGGTTCGGGCCGTTCCGGGGAGGCAAGGTGTCGAGCAACCGCAGCCGCAAGAACGGAAAGTCGCGCAACGCCGCAAAACGGCGCGCGGACGGTCCGCATCCGATGCTGGGCGTGAAGCTCTGGAACAATCCCTGTCGCCTTTCGTTCCGCGTCAATTTCATCGCGCACCATTTCAATCAGCCGGTCTACGACTGGGTGTGGCGCGCCTATCGCCTGACCCAGCCCGAACATGTCGTTCTCTACGCGCTCGGCCTGAAGGATGGCATTACCGCGGACGACATCGCGGCGTCGACCTCCCGCCCGAAAAACACCCTCAGTCGAGGCGTGAACGCCGCGCTGCGCAAGAAGCTGATCGAGCGACGTCCCGATCCCCGCGACCGGCGGCGCCTGATCCTGACATTGACGGCCGCCGGCCGCCGCGTCGTCGCAAGGAGCGTGCCGGCGCTGGTCGCGCACGAGGACGCGATGGCGGCAAGCCTCAGCGCCCGCGAACGACGCACGCTCGAAGCGCTGCTCGAAAAGATCATCCTCGACAAACCGAATTGGCCAACGCAGATCAAAGGGAGTCCGTGACATGAAGCACATCTCGAACTGGGCGCGCGGTGCGCTCGCGGGCAGCGCGATGGCGCTCGTCCTCGCAGCAGGTGCGTCCGCGCAGACGCTGACGATCGGCGTGCGCGGCGGACCGGACTCGATCGACCCGCACTTCACCGCGACCGGCACGCACGCCGAGGCCCTGAAGCACGTTTTCGACACGCTCACCTGGTCGGGCGACGGACTCGAAGTCGAGCCGCGCCTTGCGGAGAGCTGGAAGGTCCTCAACCCGACGACGTGGGAGTTCAAGCTGCGCCGCGGCGTGAAGTTCCACGACGGCAGCGACTTCACGGCCGAAGACGTCAAGTTCTCGGTCGAGCGCATTCCGGTCGTCGCCGGCCCGAATCCCACGACGATTTATGTCCGCCGCATCAAGGAAACCCGCATCGTCGATCCGTACACGGTGCATTTCGTCACCGACGGCCCGGCGCCGATCCTGCCCAACGACCTGATCCGGCTCTTCATCGTTTCGCACAAGGCAGCGGCCGGCCTCACGAAGGAGACGGCGAACGAGGCGTTCAATTCCGGCAAGGCCGCGATCGGAACCGGTCCTTACAAGTACGTGTCGTGGACGCCGAAGGGCGATCTCGTCATGGACCGCAACGACGCCTACTGGGGGCCGAAGGAGCCGTGGTCGCGCCATGTCCGGCGCGAGATCCCGAATGACGCCGCGCGCGTCGCGCAGCTCAAGGCCGGCCAGCTCGACCTGATCACGCGCGTGCCGGCGACGGACGTCGCCTCGCTCAAGCGCGACCCCAAGCTCGCCGTGTCGACCATCGACACCGTCTACGTGTTCAACATGGAAATGGACATGCGCGATACGCCGCCTGCCGGGCAGATCACGGGCAAGGACGGCGCTGCGCTCGCCAAGAATCCGCTGCAGGACAAGCGGGTCCGCGAGGCGATCGACATGGCCATCGACCGCAAGGCGCTGGCCGAGATCGCGATGGAAGGACTGGGCAAGCCGGTCAACCAGCTCGTGACGCCGTCGATCTTCGGGTTCAACAAGAGCCTGCCGGAACGCAAGTACGACGTCGCGGCGGCCAAGAAGCTGCTGGCCGAAGCCGGCTATCCGGGCGGCTTCCGCGTCCGTTTCGCCTTCACGCAGGATCGTCTGCCGGGCGATTCGCAGGTGGGCACGTCGATCGCGCAGATGCTGGCGGCCATCGGGATCGACGCGGTCGCGGCGGCCACGCCGGCGGCGGTGTTCTTCCCCGCGCGCACGCGCGGGGAATACTCGATGTCGATGTCGGGCTGGGGCACGCTCACGGGCGAGTCGCACTACACGCTCTCGTCGCTCGCGCATTCGAACGACCCGAACGTGAAGATGGGGGCGTTCAACGTGCTCGGCTACAAGAACACGACGATGGACAAGCTGTTGCAGGACGCGGCCGTCGAGCTCGACGATGCGAAGCGCCGCAGCTTCCTCGAGCAGGCCAACGCGCTCGTCTACGCCGACCGGCAGCGTCTGCCGATCGTCGCGGTCGGCTCGGCCTGGGCGATGCAGAAGGGCAAGGTGACGATCAAGGCCCGCGTGGACGAAGACACGCTCGCCATGAACATCAAGCCGGTCAAGTAACGCGCGAAGCGGACGGGCGGCGCTTCGCGGCGTCGCCCGTCCGCTCCGCATACGGATGCGAAAATGCGACTCATCGACATGAACTGGATGCAGCTCGAAGCCCATCTCAAGGGCGACGATCGCTGCGTGCTTCCCATCGGCAGCGTCGAGCAGCATGCCCAGCTCAGCCTCGGCGTGGACATGATCCTTTCGGAGAAGGTCTCGATCGATGCCGCCCAGCCACTGGGCGTTCCGGTCTTCCCGGTCCTCTCCTACGGCATCACGCCCTATTTCACGGCTTTCCCCGGAACGGTCACGCTGCGCATCGCGACGGCGCTGGCGCTCGCCAAGGACGTTCTCGATTCGATGAAGCGCATGGGTTTCCGGCGCATCGTCGCGGTCAACGGGCACGGCGGGAACGCGCCCATCGGCGCCTTCATCCAGGAATGGATGGCCGACAATCCGGGTGTTTCGATCAAGTTCCACAACTGGTGGAATGCACCCAAGACGTGGGCGAAGGTGAAGGCGATCGATCCCGTCGCGAGCCACGCGTCGTGGATGGAGAACTTCCCGTGGACGCGCGTCGCCAATGTCGCCTACCCCGACAAGGCCAAGCCGATGGTCGACATCCCGCACCTGAAGTCGATGGATCCGGCGCGCGGCAAAGAACTGCTTGGCGACGGCAATTTCGGCGGTCGCTACATCCGCGACGATGCGGAAATGCTTGCGCTATGGGACGTCGCCGTGGCCGAGACGCGCGAACTCATCGAAGGTCCGTGGCCCAAATGAGCGGACCGACGGTGATCTGGGGTGCGGGCGCGGTCGGCGGCACGATCGGCGCATATCTCGCCCGCTCCGGGCACGACGTGCTCTTCGTCGACAATGTCGCCGACCACGTCGCGGCCATCAATGCGAAGGGCCTCGCGATCGAAGGCCCGATCGACAATTTCACGGTGAAGGCGCGTGCGCTCGTTCCGGCCGACGTCAAAGGGACGTTCGGCCGCATCATTCTGGCGGTAAAGGCGCAGCACACCAAAGTCGCGGCGGCAGCACTGGCGCCGCTTCTGGCGGCGGACGGCTACGTCGTGTCGGCCCAGAACGGCCTCAACGAAATCGAGATCGCCCGGCACGTCGGCGAATCCCGGACGATGGGGTGCTTCGTCAATTTCGGTGCCGACTATCTCGAGCCCGGCCGGATCGTCTATGGCGGTTACGGTGCGGTCGTGCTGGGCGAACTCGACGGACGAACGACGCCGCGCCTTGCCGATACGCTGACGCTGTTCCGGCGCTTCGAACCGAACGCCATCGCGACCGACAACATCTGGGGCTATCTCTGGGGCAAGCTCGGCTACGGCGCGCTTCTGTTCGCCACGGCCCTGACCAACCGCTCGATCGCCGATGCGCTTGCCGAACCCCGTTGGCAGTCCATCTTTCGCCAGATCGGGACGGAAGCGATGCTCGCGGCCGGCGCGCGGAAGATCCGCGCGCAGGGCTTCAATGGCTTCGACGTCGCAGCGTTCCAGCCCGGCGCCACCGAGGCGGCATTGCGCGCCTCGCTCGACGCGATGGTCGCGCACAATGCCAAGTCCGCGAAGACCCACAGCGGCATATGGCGCGATCTGGCGGTGCGCAAGCGCAAGACGGAAGTCGACGCGCAGATCGCGATCATCGCCGATCTCGCCCGGGAAACCGGCATCGAAACGCCCGCGATCCGAAAACTGGTCGAGTTCGTCCACGACGTCGAGGACGGCAGGCGACCACTCGACGATGCGACGCTCGACGCGCTTGCGGCAGCGGTGGCGCAATGAAGATCGATTTTTCCGGCAAGACGGCGATCGTCACCGGCGCCGGTCACGGGATCGGCCGCGCGATCGCGCGTGGGTTCGCCGATCTGGGCGCGAAAGTCTTCGCGTGCGATCTCGACGCGGCAGAACTCGAGGAGACGTCGGCCGGCCGCATCTCGGTGCACGCCTTCGACATTGCAGATCGTTCGGCCATCGCCGCGTTCGTCGATGCCGCTGCGGCAGGCGGTCGCGTGGACGTACTTGTCAATAATGCCGGCGGCGTACGCGGGCAGACGAACAGGCCGGTCGAGGATGTGACGTACGAGCAGTGGCGCGCGCTGTTCGAGGTCAATGTCGACGGCGCATTTGCCTTCGCGCAGGCCGCGGCGCCCCACATGAAGCGCGCCGGCTTCGGTCGGATCGTCAATATTTCGTCGGGCGCGGGGCTGGGCGTCAGCCTGACCGGCATCCAGGCCTATGCCTCGGCCAAGCACGCGCTGGTGGGGCTCACCCGCCAGCTCGGCCACGAATTGGGCCGCTTCGGCATCACGGTCAATTCCGTTGCTCCGGGTTTCGTGCGTTCCAACCCGGCGAGCGAGAGGCAGTGGCAGAGCTACGGGCCCGACGGGCAGAAGGCGATGCTCGAGCGCATCGCGATGCGCCGTCTCGGCCGCCCCGAGGATATCGCCGATGCCGTGCTGTTCCTCGCGTCCGACCACGCCTCGTGGATCACCGGGCAGATCCTTCAGGTCGACGGCGGCAAGTAGTCTCTATTTCTTCAGGCCGCTTTCCTTAGCGCAGTATGCCGCGATCTCGGCATGCGTGGCGAACCACGTGCCGGGCAGCGCGCGCGCGAGCCGGATGATCTCCTCGACGATCCAGATGCGCGAGCGATGGCCGATTACGTGCGGATGCATCGTCAGTACGTAAAGCCCGCCTTCCGCGTGTGCGACCTCCAGCTCGCGCCGGAAGATGTCGAAGACCGCGTCGGGTGACGTATACGGGCGCAGGCTCGCCATGCGATCCATGTTGAAATAGATCGCGTCGTCGCGGATCCACTCGACGGGCAATTCGACCACGCCGGTCGGCTTGCCGTCCTCGAGAAGCTCGTAGGGGTCGTCGTCGGCCATCAGCGAGGAATCGTAGAGGAGCCCCATCTCGCGGATGATCGACAGCGTGTGGGGGCTGAAGTCCCACGAAGCCGTCCGCACGCCGACCGGCCGCTTGCCGGCGATCTTCTCCAGCACGTCGGCCGCGCGGAGATTGAGGTCGCGCTCGGGTTCGTAGCCGAGCGTGCTGTTGAATTCGTGGATCCAGCTGTGGAGCGCGATCTCGTGGCCGGCGCCGACGACAGCCTTCACCTCCTGCGGATGCAGCATCGCCGAAACCGCCGGCTGGAAGAAGCTCGCCGGGACGCCGTATTTGTCGAGGATCTTCAGGATGCGTCCGATCCCGGAGCGCGCACCGTAGGCGCCCTGGCTCAGCTTGCCGTGCGACTTGCCGCCATAGCGCAGCTCGCCGGTTTCATGGTCGGAATCGAACGATAGCGCGACGGCGCATCGTGCCCCGTCCTTCCAGCTTTTCGGAAGAAGGGAGCGCCCGGCGCAGACCTTCTCGACCTTCGCGCGCCAGGTCTTTTCGTCCCACTGCCAAGGCTTGATCTCGCCGTCGCCGTCCATGGCCGTCCTCTCCGGGTTTTCGTGTCCGGGGCCGAGTATAGCGGGGAGCCTGCGCGCGTTACATCCGCGCCGAAAGCGGCTAGTTTCGGCGCGTGGGAGGAACCGCATGTCGCGCGTGCTCGTCGTCGGTAGCTACAACAGGGATCTCAATTTCGCGATGGACCGCATGCCCGTCGCCGGGGAGACGGTTCTCGGTGCGCGGCTGATCGAGGGGCCGGGAGGCAAGGGCAGCAATCAGGCCTTTCAAGCCGCACTCGCCGGCGCCGAAGTCGCGATGTTCGCCGCGCTGGGCGACGATGCGGCCGGGCGCGAGGCCGTCGAACGGTGGCGCCGAGCGGGCATCGACACGGGCATCGTCGTCGCCAAGCGCGGTGTTGCGACGGGAAGCGCCGCGATCCTTGTGGAGCGTGGCGGGGAAAACCGGATCGTCGTCGCATCCGGCGCCAATGCCGCACTTTCGCCCGCCGACCTGCGGCGAGCCGCACGCGCCGTCGATGGTGCAAGAGTGGTCGTCGGACAGCTCGAAATTCCGATGGCGACGACCAAGGCTGCCTTCGGGCGCGCCCGAAAGGCCGGCGCCACGACCATTCTCAACACCGCACCCGTAACGAGCCCGCTGCCATCCGGATTTTTGGCGCCCGTCGATATCGTGATCGCCAACGAGATCGAGGCGCGCGCGCTGACCGGCCTGTCAGCCCGGTCGCGGCCGGATGCGTTGGCGCCGGCGCTTGCGCGGTATGCGCTGCGGGCCGCCATCGTGACGGCGGGTGCGCGGGGGGCGTGGCTTTCCACGACCGACGGCGCGCATCTGCATATTCCTGCCTTCCGCACGAAAGTCGTCGATACGACCGGCGCCGGGGACGCGTTCGTGGGAGCTTTCGCGGCAAGGTTGGCGGTCGGCGCGGATATTGCCGAGGCCGTGCGTTGGGGGACGGCAGCCGGCTCGCTTGCCTGCCGCAGCCGGGGTGCCGCGGCGTCCTATGCCGACCGGCGCGCGATAGCGGCCCTCGTCGGCAGATGAAGAACGTCCTCGCCTTCGATTTCGGCGGCGGCAGTCTGCGCGGCGCGCTGGTCGGCCGGCATGGCGACATTCTCGCTGCGGCATCGCGCTCGTCGAATGTCGGGCGTGTCGCCGAATGCGATCCGGTCGACTGGTGGAATGCTTTGGCGGCGCTTTGCGACGAATTGGCGTCGAGCGAGCCGGGAGCATTCGACGATGCAGGGGCCATCGCGATATCCGCTTTCACCCGCACGCAGGTCTTTCTCGACACGGGCGGTTCGCCTACGCGCGATGCACCGACGTGGCACGATGTGCGCGCGGGCGCGATCGTCGATGAGCTGCGAAGCATCGCGCCAGCCGATCATCCGGAATACGCGCGCCTGAACGCGTTCCATCCCGTAGCGCGCGCTCTCTGGTTCGCGCGTGCGGAGCCAGCGGCGTTCGCGCGGACCGCGCATGTCGTGGAACCGAAGGACTATCTGAATTTCCGCCTCACCGGACGTCTCATCGGCGATACGGTTGCATCCGCCCGGCTCGCTGCGGCGGCCGCAGCCGGTCCCGATGGCCGATCCGTGCTGGCGACACTGGGATTTTCGCCGTCGCTTGTCGTTCCGCTGCAGGCACCCGACAGCGTCGTCTATCCGGTAAAGGCGGGGTTGCCCGGGGCGCTCGGCCGGCTGGCGGGGCGGCCCGTCGTCGCGATGGCCAACGATACGTGGGCGGCCGTCGCGGGGCTTGGCGCGCTGCGCGTCGGGGCAGCCTACAACATCTCAGGCACAAGCGAGGTGTTCGGCATCGTGTCCGGCGTACCCGCGGTTGCCGAAGGCCTGCTCGACGTCGTCTGGGGCGAAGGGCTGCACCAGCTTGGCGGACCCGGGCAGAACGGCGCCGATGCGCTCGCTTGGGCGATCGATCTCATCGGGCGCAATCGTGCGGATGTCGGCGAAGAGCTTGCGCGGGCGGTGGATGGCCCGCTCCCGACGGCACCGCTCTTGTTCCTTCCCTATCTTCAGGGCGAGCGCACGCCGTTCTGGGATGCCGACCTGCGCGGTGCGCTTCTCGGGCTCGGGCGCGGCCACACCGGTCTCGAAGTCGTCCGGGCGGTGATGGAAGGCGTTGCCTTCGTGAACCGCACGGTCCTCGAGCGTGCCGAACTGGCCGCCGGGATGCGGACAAGCGAAATCCGCTTCGGTGGCGGCGGCGCGTCGAGCGCCGCGTGGTGCCGCATCAAGGCGGACGTGCTGGGGCGCGAGATCGCAGCCCTGCCCGGCGAGGAGGCGGGGCTTGCGGGTGCGGCGATCGTCGCGCGCGCGGCTTGCGGCGAATACCCCTCGCTCGCGGCGGCGCAGCAGGCGCTTGCCCGGCCGGCGCGACGCTGGACGCCGGATCCGGCGCGTGCGACCCACTACGACCGGCTCTACGCGGTCTTCCGGCAGGCGCACGATGCGACGGCACCCATTTCACGCCGCCTTGCCACGTGGACCGAGGATCGGCGATAAATCGTGCCCGGAAACACCGTCAACGGCTGACCCCCGGCCCATGTCTGCGAACAGTACCGTCACCGCGCGGCCGGACAGCCGATATCGCGAAATCGTCGAGCGCTACGGCACCGCCATCGCCGGCCTCGCGCTCGTCGTCTATTTCCTGATATTCGCACCAAATTTCGCCAATCCTGCGAACCTGCTGAACGTCGCGAAGGACACGAGTTTTCTCGCGATACTCGCGATCGGTTTCGCGTTGGCGCTGACCATCGCCGAACTCGACCTGTCGGTGGCCGAGGTCGCGAGCCTCGCTGCCGTCGTGGCGGGTTGGCTCGTGCAGCAGAAATACGACCCCCTATGGGCCTTTGCCGCGGCGCTGGGCGTGGGGCTCGCCATGGGCACGTTCAACGGGTTCGGCGTCACGGTGCTGCGTGTGCCTTCGCTCATCGTCACGCTGGGAACGGCAGCTATCGCCAAGGGCTGTGCGTTCATGATCACGCAGGGCGTGGCCTTCGTCGGTCGCTGGCCGACCGGTTTCACGGGGCTGGCGCGCGGGACGACCTTCGGAATCTCCAATCTGATCCTCTGGATGGCGGGCGTGGCGCTGGGCGCCTGGCTGCTCGTGAAATGGACGCGAACCGGTGCGCATATGACCGCGACGGGCGAGGCCGAGGAATCCGCCCGGCTCGCCGGCATCGCGACGGCACGCATGAAGCGGATCGGGTTGGCCGTTTCCGGCCTGTGCGCAGGCCTTGCCGCTGTCCTGCTCGCCGCGAACCTGTCGTCGGCGGCGCCCAACATGGCGGGCGACTATTTCCTCTACGCCATCGCCGCCGTGCTGCTCGGCATGACCATGTTTGAACCCGGCCGGCCGAACGTGCCGGGAACGGTGTTCGCGGCCGTCGTGCTCAAGGTTCTGGGCAACGGCTTGGTGCTGCTCGGTGCCGCATATTACGTGCAGGACATCGTGCTTGGTGGCATCATCGTCGGGTCCGTCGCCTTCTCGGCGATGGTAACGAAAAAGCCGGCTTTCAAGGTCTGAAGGTCCGGGAGTCCAGGAGGGAGAGGGCGGAATGACGCGTTTCAAAACCTTGTTCGCCGCGGCGGTGCTTCTTGCCGTCGGCAGCGTTTCGGCTCAGGCGGTCGAAATCGGCGTGATCGGCTTCCAGTTCTCGTCCGAGACGCACGCGCGCGTGGCCAACGCCGCGGCGGCCGCCGCCAAGGCGAAGGGCTGGGGCGTGACGCTCCTCAATTCGGAAGGTGCGCTCCCCAAGCACGCCGAGCAGTTCGAAGCGCTGATCGCCAAGAAAGTCGACGCCATCGTCATCGCGATGGGCAAGCCCGTCGAGGCGGACGCCCAGTTCAAGCTCGCCAAGGATCGCGGCATCCCGGTCATCACCGTCCAGTCGGGTGCCGGTCCGCACGCGCTCTTCGACATCCAGACGAACGAGTACAAGATCGGCGCCGATGCCGCGATGTACCTGCTCGGGCAGATGGGCTATGTCGGCAACATTCTGACCGAGCGCTTCGAGGGCAACATCGCCTCGCGCATCCGCGGCAAGGTTCTCGACACGGTCCTGTCGGAGAACACCGCCGTCAAGGAAGTCGGCAAGCACTCGATGGCGCGCACGCAGAGCTGGCGCGACGACGTGCGTTCGGGCATGCAGGCACTGCTGCTGCAGAATCAGGGCAAGATCAACGGCATCTGGGCGTCCTTCGACGGACAGGCCTATATCATCGACGATCTGCTGAAGGCGCAGGGCGTCAAGAAGGGCCAGATCCCGCTCGTGTCGGTCGACGGCGGCGAGGAGAGCTACCGCCGCATCGCCGATCCGGAAAGCACGTTCGTCGCCACCGTCGCGATCCCGTTCGAGGAAATGGGCGTCAAGGCGGTCGACGCCGTCGAGACGATCGTGGTCAAGAAGCAGCCGGCCACGTCGATCGTCAGCGGCCCGTACCTGTTCATGGACGCGGTCGTCGTCGACAAGAACAACGTGAAGTCCTTCCTGAAAAACTGACGAAGGGCGGCGGGCGGTCCTGGCGGCCGCCCGCCCCGAATTTTCCGACATGTCCGACGACGCGCAGGCGGCACCGCCGCTTTTCTCCCTTCATGGGATCGCCAAGAACTACGGGGCTGTCGAGGCGCTGCGCGGCGTCGATCTCGACGTGCGCGCGGGCGACGTGCTGGCGATCTGCGGCGACAACGGCGCGGGCAAGTCGACGCTCATCAAGATCATGTCGGGTGCGCAGGCGCCGAGTGCGGGAACGATGGCGCTGCGCGGGACGCCCGTTCGCTTCCGCTCGCCGCACGACGCATTGGTGCAGGGCGTGGCGACGATCTATCAGGATCTGGCGCTTGCACCGCGCCTGTCGATCGCGGCCAACGTCTTCATGGGGTCCGAGTTGACCCGGCCGCTGGGGGTGCCGTTCCTGCGCGTCCTCGACAAGGCGCGCATGGCCGAGGAATCGCTGTCCTATCTCC
>JAYRKO010000481.1:0-2753 GCA_041905745.1 Tagaea sp.
TCGACCAAGGGCGTGCTCGGCGGCGGCTCGGCCGACGGCACGGACGTGTGATGGGTGCGCGGGTCTACACCGTCCATCTGAATCCCAATTCGAGCCGGCCCGAACGCGACGCGATCTTCGTGCGCGAAGGATTCAACTGGTTTGCCGCCCTGTTCGGCCTGATCTGGGCGCTGCGCTACCGGCTGTGGGGACCGGCAGCGGGCATGCTTGCCTATCTGGTCGCTCTCTATGCGGCGGAGACGTACCTGCCGCTCGATCCCGTGCGCGTGATCGTGTTCGACACCGCTTTCGCGATTCTCGTGGGCTTCGAGGCGAACGACATGCGCCGGCGCGGCCTTGCCGCGCGCGGCTACGTGGAGGAAGGCATCGCCAGCGGTGCCGGCATCGACGAGGCTGAGCTTCGCTGGTTCGCAGGCCACCGATGAAGATCGCGGTCGTCGATTACGGGTCGGGCAATCTCCGCTCGGCCGCCAAGGCATTCGAACGCGAGGCCGGCGCCGGCCGCAGCGTCGTCGTCACGTCCGATCCCGATATCGTGCGCGCGGCCGACCGCATCGTGCTGCCGGGGCAGGGCGCGTTCGCCGACTGCGCGGCGGGTCTGCGCGCCGTGCCGGGCATGGTGGCGGCCCTCGAAGAAGCCGTGCTGAAGCGCGCGGTGCCGTTCTTCGGCATCTGCGTGGGCATGCAGCTTCTCGCCACGCGCGGGCTCGAGCACGGCACGCATGCGGGGCTGGGCTGGATCGCGGGCGAGGTGCGGCGCATGACGCCCGCCGACCCGTCGCTGAAGCTGCCGCAGCTCGGCTGGAACGCGCTCGACTTCAAGGCGCATCCGCTGCTCGCGGGCTGGCCGGCGGGCGCGCACGTCTATTTCGCGAACTCGTACCATTTCGTGCCGGAAGACCCGGCCTGCGTGCTGGCCACGGCCGACTATGGCGGGCCCATCGTCGCGGCCTTGGTGAAAGACAACATCGCCGGCACGCAGTTCCATCCCGAGAAGAGCCAGGTGATCGGCCTCAAACTCATCTCCAACTTCCTTGCGTGGCGCCCGTGATCCTCTTTCCCGCCATCGACCTCAAGGACGGCAAGTGCGTGCGCCTGCTGCGCGGCGAGATGTCGGCCGCCACGACCTTCAACGAGGACCCGGCCGATCAGGCGCGCAAGTTCGAAGCATCCGGCTGCCGCTGGATCCACGTCGTCGATCTCGACGGCGCGTTCGCGGGTGCGCCCGTCAACGCGCGCGCGGTCGAGGCGATCCTCGGTGCCGTGAAGGTGCCCGTGCAGCTGGGCGGCGGCATCCGCGACGGTGCCCGCATCAGGGCCTGGCTCGACGCAGGCATCACCCGCGTCATTCTCGGCACGGTGGCGCTGCGCGACCCCGATCTCGTGAAGAAAGCGTGCCGCGACTGGCCGGGGCGCATCGTCGTGGGCATCGACGCGCGCGGCGGCCGCGTGGCGGTCGAAGGCTGGGCGGAAACGTCCGACGTGCTCGCCGTCGATCTCGCGCGGCGCTTCGAGGACGCGGGCGTGGCGGCAATCGTCTACACCGACATCGATCGCGACGGCGCCATGCAGGGGCCGAACGTCGAGGCGACGGCTTCCCTCGCGAAGGCCGTGAAGATCCCGGTCATCGCGTCGGGCGGCGTTTCCTCGCTCGACGACCTGCGCGCGCTGAAGGCGCGCGCCAAGGACGGCATCGCGGGCGTCATCTCGGGCCGCGCGCTCTACGACGGGCGCATCGACCTGGCGCAGGCCGTGAAGCTGCTGGAGGCGGCATGAGCCTCAAGGTTCGCATCATCCCGTGTCTCGACGTGAAGAACGGCCGCGTCGTGAAGGGCGTCAATTTCGTCGATCTCGTCGACGCGGGCGATCCGGTCGAGGCCGCCGCCGCGTACGATGCGGCCGGGGCCGACGAGCTCTGCTTCCTCGACATCGCGGCGAGCCACGAGAACCGCGAGACGATCTACGACGTCGTCGCGCGCACGGCCGCGCGCTGCTTCATGCCGTTGACCGTGGGCGGCGGCGTGCGCGCGGTCGAGGATATCCGCCGCCTGCTGCTGGCGGGTGCGGACAAGGCGTCGATCAACACGGCCGCGGTCAACCGGCCCGAATTCGTGCGCGAGGCGGCCGAAAAGTTCGGTTCGCAGTGCGTGACCGTCGCGGTCGACGCCAAGCGCGTGGCGCCGGGCCGGTTCGAGGTGTTCACGCATGGCGGGCGCAACCCGACGGGGCTCGAAGCCGTCGGCTGGGCGCAGCGCATGGTCGAGCTGGGGGCGGGCGAGATCCTGCTCACCTCGATGGATCGCGACGGCACCAAGGCCGGCTTCGACACGGAACTGACGCGCGCGGTCGCCGACGCGGTCAGCGTGCCGGTCATCGCCTCGGGCGGGGTGGGCACGCTCGACCATTTCGTCGACGGCGTGCGCGCGGGCCATGCGGCGGCCCTTCTCGCTGCATCCGTATTCCATTTCGGCACCTTCACGATCGCCCAGGTCAAGGCGCATCTCGCCAAGGCCGGAATTCCCGTGCGTCCGGCTTGAGTCGGGCGCGCCGGTCTGCCATTTTGAAAGCACCATGAACGACGTCACCCGCCCCGGCGGCGACATCCTCGAACGGCTGTTCCGGACGATCGAAAGCCGGCGCAGCGCGAACCCGGAAACCTCGCACACCGCCAAGCTCTTCCAGAAGGGCACGAAGAAGATCGCCCAGAAGGTGGGCGAGGAGGCGGTGGAGGTCGTCATCGAGGCGATCCGCGC
>JAYRKO010000482.1:0-2747 GCA_041905745.1 Tagaea sp.
CGAGCTTGTCGGGCATGCCCGTGGCGACGTTGCAGAAGCTGCAGGCGCGCGTGCACACCGAGCCCAGAATCATCATCGTCGCGTGCTTCTTCTTCCAGCACTCGCCGATGTTGGGGCAGGCCGCCTCCTCGCACACGGTTGCAAGGCCGCGGTCGCGCACGATCTTCTTCGTCTCGGCATACTCGGCCGACACGGGCGCCTTCACGCGGATCCATTCGGGCTTGCGCACCTGCACCGGGTTGTCGGGGCGGTGCGCTTTCTCCGGATGCCGCGGCCGGGGCGGTGCGCTTTCCATGCCGTTAGAAATGGATGGCGCGACCGTACGCGTCAAGGACGCTCTCGTGCATCATTTCGCTGAGGGTGGGATGCGGGAAGACCGTGTGCATCAGCTCGGCCTCGGTCGTTTCCAGCGTCTTGGCGATGCCGTAGCCCTGGATCAGCTCGGTCACTTCCGCGCCGACCATGTGGGCGCCCAGCAATTCGCCAGTCTTGGCGTCGAACACGGTCTTGACCATGCCTTCCGGCTCGCCCAGCGCGATCGCCTTGCCGTTGCCGATGAAGGGGAAGCGCCCGACCTTGACGGTGTGGCCCAGTTCCTTCGCCTTCTTTTCGGTAAGGCCGACCGAGGCGACCTGCGGCGTGCAATAGGTGCAGCCCGGAATGTTCGACGTGTCGAGCGGATGGACGTCCTTGAGGCCCGCGATCTTCTCGACGCAGATGACGCCTTCGTGGCTCGCCTTGTGCGCCAGCCACGGCGGCCCGGCGAGATCGCCGATCGCGTAGACGCCCGGCTCGCCCGTGGCGCACCATTTGTCGACGACGACGTGCGTGCGGTCGACCTTCACCTTCGTGCCTTCGATGCCGATCTTCTCGACATTGCCCACGATGCCGACGGCGGAGATCACGCGCTCGACGACGATCTCCTGTGCCTTGCCCGCGCTCTCGACCGTCATGGTCACGCTGTCGGCGGCCTTCGCCACGCCCTTCACGGTCGCCGAGGTGAGGATCTTCATCCCCTGCTTCTCGAACGACTTGCGGGCGAACGCGCTGATCTCCTCGTCCTCGACGGGCAGCACGCGGTCCATCATCTCGACGACCGTCACGGCCGCCCCCATCGAGCGGTAGAACGACGCGAACTCGATGCCGATGGCGCCCGAGCCCACGACCAGCAGCGATTTCGGGATCGCCGGCGGCACCATCGCTTCCTTGTAGGTCCAGATCAGCTTGCCGTCGGGCTCCATGCCCGGCACGACGCGCGCGCGCGCACCCGTTGCGAGGATGACGTTCTTCGCCGTCAGGTCGGCGATCGGCTTGCCGTCCTTCGAAACCGCGATCTTGCGAACGCCGCCGGCACCCGTGCCGGCCAGCGCGCCGTGGCCGTCGAACACGGTCACCTTGTTCTTCTTGAGCAGATGCTTCACGCCGCCCGAAAGCTGCGAGGCCACCTTGCGCGAACGCTCGACCACCTTCTTCGCGTCGAAGCGGATGTTGTCGGCCGCAAGGCCATAGGCGTCGAGATGGTGGAGGATCGCGTGGATCTCGGACGAACGCAGCAGCGCCTTGGTCGGGATGCAGCCCCAGTTGAGGCAGATGCCGCCCAGATGCTCGCGCTCGACCAGCGCCACGTTCATCTTGAGCTGTGCCGCGCGGATCGCCGCGACGTAGCCGCCGGGCCCGCCGCCGACGACGATCAGGTCGAAATTCTGTTCGGCCATGTTCCGGCCCTCCCTAGAGCAGCATCGCCAGCGGGTCTTCGACGATCTTCTTGAACGCGGCGAGGAACTCCGCCCCCACCGCGCCGTCGACGACGCGATGGTCGACCGACAGCGTCACGCTCATCACCGTGGCGACGGCAAGCGCGCCGTTCTTCACGACCGGGCGCTGTTCGCCGGCGCCGATCGCAAGGATGCAGCCCTGCGGCGGATTGATGACGGCCGCGAAATCCTTGATGCCGAACATGCCGAGATTCGAGATTGAGAACGTGCCGCCCTGGAACTCCTCGGGCTTCAGCTTGCCGTCCTTGGCGCGCACCGCGAGGTCCTTCATCGTGTTCGAGATCTCGACGAGGCCCTTGCGGTCGGCGTTCTTGATGATCGGCGTGATGAGACCGCCCGGGATCGCGACGGCGACGGAGATGTCGACGTTCTCCCACAGCAGCATGCCGTCGTCGCTGTACGACGCGTTCGCGTTGGGCACCTGCTTCAGCGCGACGGCGACGGCCTTGATGATGAAGTCGTTGACCGACAGCTTGTAGGCGCCCGAGCCCTTCTCGGGGCTTTTCGCGTTGAGCGACACGCGCCCGGCGAGCAGCTTGTCGATCTCGCAATCGACCGTCAGGTAAAAGTGCGGAACCTGCTGCTTGCTCTCCGTCAGGCGGCGCGCGATGACCTTGCGCATCGTCGACAGCGGGACGAGCTTGTGCGGACCGATGCCCGCGAGCGCCGACGACGAGACCGCCGCCAGTGCGGGCGCTGCGGCCGTCGCCGCGGCCGGGGCCGCCTTCCTGGCACCGCCGCCGGAGACGGCCGCTTCGACATCGTGCTTCACGATGCGTCCGCCGGGACCGCTGCCCGAAATCTTGGAAAGATCGAGACCCGCCTGCTCCGCCATGCGCCGGGCGAGCGGCGAAACGAACGTGCGGGCACCGCCCGACGAGGCTGCGACAACCGCGGGTGCGGCGACCGGCGCCGGCGCGCTTGCGGCCGGTGCGGCAGCGGCAGGTGCGGCAGCCTTCGGCGCCGGTGCCG
>JAYRKO010000483.1:0-2730 GCA_041905745.1 Tagaea sp.
GCGATCGACTGCATGGCGGCGTCCGGCAGCCATTCGGCCAGCGGCACGACGGCGGCGGGATTGCCCGCGAACAGGCGGTCGGCGAACGCGTCGACCTGATAGATCGGCAAGCGCACGACGGCCCCCTTACTTCGGGGCGGCCGCGCGCATCGCGCGGGCGAGTTCGGCATCGTCGTGCCGGCCCGTCGCTTCGAGTCCGGCAATGGCGCCGTCGCGGTCGGCCGCGCTGCGGTTTTGCGACATCTTGAACTTCCCCTCGATGCGGGCGATCGCGATCTCGAATCCGACGATGCCGCCCAGCATCCGCGCGACATAATCTTCATCCTGCGCGTCGAGAGTCCATCCCATACGTTCGTAGCGCTTGCCGAGCGTGTCGACGATCGCGCGCAGGCCCGGCGCGTCCTCGATCATGCGCGGCACGCCGTAGACATGGACCGCCGCGTAGTTCCAGGTCGGCACGCTGTTGTGCCTGTTGGCGTACCACGAGGGCGAAATGTAGCCGTGCGGCCCCTGGAAGACCGCCAGCACCTCGCGTCCGGCGCGCGCGCAGTCGGCCAGCGTGTCGGCCTGCGGGTTGGGGCCGGCGAGATGGCCCACCAGCACGCCGCGCGCGGCGTCGTGGAGGACGGGAATGTGCGAGGCCACGGGGATGCCGTCGGCGCCGGCCGCGACGAGCACGGCGAAGCCGTATTCGTCGATCAGCCGCCCGCTCGCCGCATCGCTCGGACTCGCGAAGGCGGAAGGTACGTACATGTCGGTTGCCGGCCGCGGCGGGATTGCCCCCGCCGCGGCCGCTCCTGGTTCAGTGGATCCAGAAAGGCTTGGTCGCCTCGGAATCGATATCGGCCCGGCTGAGGCCCAGATCGGCGCGCATATAGTCGCTCATCTCCGACAGCTGGTGTCGCTGTCGGGCGCGCTCCTGCCATACGTACAATTTCTCGAACGCCGTCAGGAGCGCACGGTCCATCGTGCGGACCGTGGCGACGGCCAGCTGGCGCAGGATGCGCACGGACTGTTCGATCGGACCGGTTTGCACGATTGTAACCATACAAGCCTCCTTAAGGCTGGAAAATGTAACGAAAATTGTTACGGTCCGGAAGATGACATTGACACAATATGGGGTCAATAATTACATTGTCATCATGACAACTTGGCTCCCGGCGATCGCCACCCGCATCGGACCCCGTTATCTGGCCATTGCCGACATGCTGGCGGCCGACATTGCCGCCGCCCGCCTCAAACCCGGCGACCGCCTGCCCACCCATCGCGAACTGGCCTGGAAACTCGGCGTGACCGTGGGCACCGTCACGCGCGCCTATGCCGAAGCCGAGCGGCGCGGCCTGATCGCGGGCGAAGTGGGCCGCGGCACGTATATCCGCGAACGCATCGGCGATCCGATCAACGTGATGCCGGCCCCCGCACCGACGACGGACGATTATGTCGACCTGTCGCGCAACCTGCCCGCGATCGTCGGTCCGGCGGCGAACATGGTCGCGCGCCACATGGCCGATCTCGCGCAGGAGGATCTGAAGCCCCTGCTCTCCTACGCGCCCAACGCCGGCATCGACCGGCATCGCGAGGCGGGCGCGTCGTGGATCGCGCGGCGCGGCATTGCGGCCGATCCCGCGCGCGTGGCGGTCGTCGCGGGCGCGCAGAACGGCATGATGCTCGCCATCGCCGCGCTGTGCCGGCCCGGCGACGTCGTGCTGACCGAGGCGCTCACCTTCTACGGCATGAAATCGATCGCGCATCTGCTGGGCGTGCGGCTCGTGGGCGTGGAGATCGACGATTACGGCGTGATCCCGGACTCGCTGGAAGCCGCCTGCCGCCAGCACGCGCCCAAGGCGATCTACACGCTGCCCACCTTCCAGAACCCGACGACGAGCCTGATGCCCATCGAGCGGCGCAGCGCGGTCGCCGAGATCTGCCGGCGCCACAACTGCACGATCATCGAGGACGACATCTACGGCTTCCTCGACGAGACCAACACGCCGCTTGCCAAGCTCGCGCCCGATTCGAGCATCTTCATCACGTCGCTGTCGAAGTCGGTGGCGCCGGGCCTGCGGCTGGGCTTCCTCTACGCGCCCGAAGCGATCATCCAGCGCGTGTCGGCCGCCATCCGCGCAAGTTCGTACATGACGACGCCGATGGTCGCCGAACTGGGCGCGCGCCTCATCCGCTCGGGCGATGCGCTGCGCGCGGCGACGTGGCAGAAATCGCTCGCCGAACGCCGGCAGTCGCTCGCCGGCAAAATTCTCGATGGCTGCGAATACGAGACGCATCCGTCCGCGTTCCAGATCTGGCTCAAGCTGCCCGAGCCGTGGCGACGGGAAGAATTCGTGGACGTCGCGCGACGACGCGGCGTCGGCGTTGCGCCGGCCAACGCTTTTGCGGTCGGCCGTGCGCCCGTTCCGCATGCCGTGCGCGTCGCGCTTGCGGCACCGGACAAGGACGAGGATCTTTCCCGCGCCCTCGGCACGCTTGCCGAAATCATCGAGGAACGGCCCGAGGGAAGCCTCTCGATGGTTTAATAAAACCGGCAGGATTTGCGGCCCGAATTCGGGCCGGGCCGGCTAATATTGTATTATATTCGATGCAAACGACCCCCGATCGGTTGCGCCGGCAATGAAATTCAAATGGATGCCCGATATCGGCCTGATCGCCGGCGCGCGCTATTCCGCGATCGTCGATTGTCTCGCCGCGGATATCGCATCGGGCCGGCTTCGTTCG
>JAYRKO010000484.1:0-2729 GCA_041905745.1 Tagaea sp.
CGTCTTCGGTGAAGGCGACGGCTTCCGCGCGGTCCTGCGCGGCCCGGAACTCGGCCATGATCGTCTTGGCCTGCGTCCAGGCATCGCGGTTGGAAGCGTCGGTGAAGCGCGCGGCGAAGCCGTCGAATCGGCGGCTGCTCGCGTCGAGCTCCTTCCACATCGCCGCACGGTCGGCCTTGCCCTGCGGATTGCCGGTGAGCAGATAGCCGCGCAGCGTGGCGAGCGTCGAATAGAGGTCGCCGACGAGCGACGTGCTCGTCATCGCCACGGGCACGCGCAGGTCGGTCACGGTGCGCATCGTCGAAGCGGCGGCGCGCACTTCGACGATCGTGTAGATCACGCACGCCGCCAGCACGAAGCAGACGGCCGCGAATCCGGCCAGCAGACGCGCGCGGATGCGCATGTCGGCGAGGCGGCGCTTGCGGGGGGCAGGCGGAATGGGGGCGTTTGCGGTCGCGGTCGTCATGGCGTCCTCCGGGGGCAGGCCGTCGTGCTGCGGCGGTTCCGGACAACAGTGACAACCGTGTATTAAGCGAAAGCTAATACGCCTCCGGTCTATATGTAATTTTTCACCACATATGTTGGAATTGTCCGCTCGAACGGACAAAATGGCAGCAATTCTTCCGGCGCTCCACCCCGAAGCCGCAAACGAAAACGCCGTCGACCGGCGGTCGACGGCGTCTGTATTTGCAGGGCTCTTGCCCCGTCTATGCGTCAGTTCAGGCGGTTCGGCAGGGCCTTGATGGCGCCTTCGGCGAGCGCGTCCTGGCGGCCGGCGTCGAGACGGCCTTCCAGCAGCTTCGCGGTCGCGGCCATCGCGAGATCGACGGCGGCCGAACGAACCTCGGCGGTCGCCTGCGCTTCGGCCTGCGCGATGCGTTCCATCGCCAGTTCCTCGCGACGCTTGAGCGAGGCGGCGAGGTCGCCCTCGGCCTTGGCGGCCATGCGGGCGGCTTCCTCGCGCGCCTGCGTGACGATCGCGTCGGCCTGGGCCATCGCGTCGCGGTGCTTGGCCTGGTATTCGGCGAGCAGCTTCTCGGCCTCGGCGCGCAGCTTCGCGGCGTCGTCGAGATCCTTGGCGATGCGCGCCGCGCGCGCGTCCAGACCGCCGAGAACGGCGGCCTTCACCGGCTTCCAGGCGATGTAGAACAGCGTCAGGATCGCGAGCGTGATCCAGAGATATTCGCTGTGGGCGAAGAAATCGTGCATCGGGCGATATCCTTCCGGCTCAGCCGCGCGCCGCGGCGCGGGCGTCGGCCTCGGTGACCGACAGGCCGCCGATCTTGCGCGCGGCCTCGACGGCGATCTCGGCGGCGAGCGCCTCGACGTTCGAGAGTGCGGCACGGCGCGAATCGGCGATGCGGCTTTCGGCCGCCTTGATCTTGTCGGCCAGCGCCGCGTTGAGGTCGGCCGACTTGGCGGCGGCTTCCTTGGCGAGCTTGGCTTCGGTTTCGGCGCGCACGGCCTGCGCCTTCGCGCGACTTTCGGCGAGCGCCTTTTCGTAGGCGGCGATCATCGCGTCGCTCTCGCCCTTGAGCGAGCCGGCGCGGGCAAGGTCGCCCTCGATCTTCTTCTCGCGGCCTTCGATCGCCGCGCCCAGCTGGGGCAGGACGAACTTAGAGAGCACGACGTAGAAGACGAGGAAAGTGATGGCCAGCCAGAAAATCTGGGCCGGGAACCAGGTGGCGTCGAACTGCGGCATCGGCGCTTCCCTTCGGGAAGTTGGAACGGACCCGGGGAGAGGCGGATGCCTCCCCCCGGAACCGGGATCAGGACACGAAGATGAGGATCGCGACGACGAAGGCGAGCAGCGCGATGAACTCGGTCACCGCGAAGCCGATGTACGCGAAGACCTGCACGTTGTCCTTGGCGGCCGGGTTGCGGGCGACCGCGGCGATCAGGCTGGCCCACACCGAGCCCACGCCGATGCCGGCGCCGATCATGCCGATGGCGGCGAGACCCATGCCGATAAGCTTTGCTGCTGCGACTTCCATGGAACTGTACCTCTCTCTTTCAGGTTTACTGGTCGCTTCGTTCGCGCCCGGCCGGTCCTCAGGGTCGGGGCAGGGCGCGAACGGCGCTCAGTGCAGGTGGATCGCGTCGTTCAGGTAGATGCACGACAGGATCGTGAAGATGTAGGCCTGGAGGGCGGCGACGAAGAACTCGAGCGCCGAAAGGCCGACCAGGACCGCGAAGGGAACGACGCCGGGGATCAGGAAGTAGGCGCCGAGGCTGATCACGAAGCCCGCGAAGATCTTCATGATGATGTGGCCCACCGTCATGTTCGCGAACAGTCGCACCGACAGCGAGATCGGGCGCGCCATGTACGAGATCACTTCGATCGGGATGAGGATGGGCGCGGTCGCCAGCGGCGCGCCCGAGGGGAAGAACAGCGAGAAGAAGTGCGTGCCGTGGCGCGCGAAGCCGATCACCGTGATCGTCAGGAAGATCGCGAGCGCCAGCGAGAACGTCACGACGATGTGGCTGGTGAAGGTGAAGGCACCGGGGATAAGGCCGAACAGGTTGCCGCCGAGCACGAAGCAGAACAGCGTGAAGAAGAACGGGAAGTACTTCTTGCCCTCGTCGCCGACGTTCTCGCGGACCATGCCGGCGATGAACTCGTACATGATCTCGCCCAGCGACTGCAGCCGGCCCGGGACGAGGCTGGCGCCGCGCGCCGAAGAGAGCAGCACCAGCGAAAGCGTCGTCGCCGCGATCGTCATCCACAG
>JAYRKO010000485.1:0-2716 GCA_041905745.1 Tagaea sp.
CGAGAGCCTCGATTTCACGACCCTGCGCGCCGCCTACGCCGACGGCGCCGATCCGCGCGAGACCGTCGAACGCGTCTACGCGGGCATCGCCGCACGCGGCGCCGACCCGACGTGGCTGCACGTCGTAACCCGTGAACGTGCGCTCGCGGCGGCGACCGCGCTCGCCGAGATGCCGCGCACGGCGCCGCTGTGGGGCGTACCGTTCGCGATCAAGGACAATATCGATCTCGCCGGCGCGCCGACGACCGCCGCCTGTCCCGCCTTTGCCTACACCGCAAACCGCTCCGCACGCGTCGTCGAGAAGCTCGTCGCCGCCGGCGCCATCCCCGTCGGCAAGACCAATCTCGACCAGTTCGCGACCGGCCTCGTGGGCGTGCGCTCGCCCTACGGCGTACCGGCAAACACGTTCGACAAGCGCTACATCCCCGGCGGATCGTCGTCGGGCTCCGCCGTCGCCGTCGCCGCCGGCCTCGTCTCGTTTGCGCTTGGGACCGACACCGCCGGCTCGGGCCGCGTGCCGGCAGGCTTCAACAATCTCGTCGGCCTCAAGCCCACGAAGGGTCTGCTGTCGACGACCGGTCTGGTGCCGGCCTGCCGCACGCTCGACGTCATCTCCGTCTTCGCGCTGACGGTGCCCGACGCGCTCGACGCGACGCGCGCGGCCGCCGGTTTCGACGCCGACGATCCCTATTCGCGCCCCGAAGCCGGACGCGCTCGGCTCGTGCTGCCGGCAGCACCCGGCGGCTTTCGCTTCGGCGTCCCGAAGGCGGCCCAACTCAAGTTTTTCGGCGACGGCGAAGCCGAGCGGCAGTTCGGACGCGCCCTGGAACGACTGGCGAAACTCGGCGGCCGGGCGGTCGAGATCGACTACGAGCCGTTCCGCGAGACGGCCGATCTTCTCTACGAAGGGCCGTGGGTCGCCGAGCGCTACGCCGCGATCGAGACGCTGATGCGCGAAAATCCCGATGCGATCCACCCGACGACACGCGCCGTGATCGCCAAGGCCGCGAATTTCGACGCGACGGCGACCTTTCGCGCGCTCTACCGGCTCGAGGCGCTGAAGCGTCGTGCCGGCGCGGTCTGGGCTGATATCGACGTGATGGCGCTGCCGACGAGCGGAACCATCTTTACGCTCGACCAACTCGCCGCCGAGCCGATCCGCCACAACACCGAGCTCGGCTACTACACCAATTTCGTCAACCTGCTCGATCTCGCCGCCCTTGCCGTGCCGGCGGCGATCCGGGCCGACGGGCTGCCCTGCGGTCTCACGCTGGTGGGCCCGGCCTGGCGCGACGGGTGGCTTGCCGGGCTCGGCCATGCGTTCCACCGCGACACCGGCCTGCCGCTGGGCGCCACGAAGCACCCGCAGCCGGCAGCGGTTCCCGTTGCGGCCGCCGCCGGGGCGGACCGGATCGCGGTCGCCGTCGTCGGCGCCCATCTTTCCGGCATGCCGCTCAACGGGCAGCTGACCGAGCGCGGGGCGCGCCTTGTCCGGCGGGCGCGCACGGCGCCCCACTACCGGCTCTATGCGCTGGCCGGCACGGTGCCGCCCAAGCCCGGGCTCGAACGCGTCGAAGAAGGCGGGGCGGCCATCGAGATCGAGATCTGGGACATGCCGCTTGCCGAATTCGGCTCTTTCGTCGGTCTGGTGCCGCCCCCCCTTGCGATTGGCTCGATCGAGATCGATGATGGCGGCTGGTGCAAAGGATTCGTCTGCGAGCCGGCCGCCCTGCGGACGGCCCGCGACATCACCCGCTACGCAAGCTGGCGGGCCTACATTCAGGATGCAATGCAGCAGCAATGAACCTCGACGCGTATACCCGCCACGAACGCGTGAAGGTCACCGGGCTGGACGACGGCCCGCTGCGCGGGACCGTGTTCTCCGCCAAGGACAATTTCGACGTGGCCGGCCACCGTACGGCCGCCGGCAACCCCACGTGGCTGCAGACGCACAACAAGTCGACCAAGACGGCGCCCGCAGTCCAGGCGCTGCTCGATGCGGGCGCCACGCTCCTCGGCAAGACGCTGATGGACGAGCTTGCCTACGGTCTCACTGGCCGCAACGCCCACTACGGCACGCCCGCCAATCCCGCGGCCCCCGACCGCGTGCCCGGCGGTTCCTCGTCGGGCTCGGCGTCGGCTGTCGCGGGTCGCGCATGCGATTTCGCCATTGGTACGGATACCGGCGGTTCCATCCGCGTGCCGGCCAGCTATTGCGGTCTTTTCGGCATGCGGCCGACACACGGGCGCATCTCGACCGAAGGCGTGGTGCCGCTCGCCCCGTCGTTCGACGCCGTTGGCTGGTTCGCGCGCGATGCCGAACTTCTCGAACGCGTCGGCCGCGTGCTGCTCGACGAAAGCGTGGAGCCGCCCGAGCCCGGCCGCTTCCTCGTGGCGCGCGACGCAATGCGTTTCGCGGATGCCGAGGTCCACACCGCGATCCTGCCGTGGATCGGGCGCGCGAAATCCTTCTTCGACGAGACGCACGAGGTCGACGTCGCAGGCGACACGATTGCCGACTGGGTCGACACGTTCCGCTTCCTTTCCGCTGCCGAAGCGTGGGCCTGCCACGGCGAATGGCTTTCCGCTGTTCAGCCCAAACTGGCGCCCGACGTCGCCGCGCGCTTCAATTTCGGCAAAAGCGTCGACGCCGCGACGGTTGCCGACCGCAAAAACCGCCGGACGGCGATCCGCGCGCATATGGACCGGCTGATGA
>JAYRKO010000486.1:0-2716 GCA_041905745.1 Tagaea sp.
CTTCGAGCAGGTCGCGCGGCGCCTGGCGCTCGAAGCGGCCATCGCCTCGGGGCTCTAGCGCGGTGGCGCGCGGCCGGCCCGCGCGCGCGCGCGCCGAACTCTCCCGCGGGGCGGAGAGCTTCGTCGAGATGCTGCGCGCCGAGCGCAACGCCTCGGCCAACACCGAACGCGCCTACCGCACCGACATCGAAGACTACGAGACGTTCCTCGCCCGGCGCGGGCTCGACCCGCTCAAGGCCGACGCGGATGCCGCGCGCGCCTATCTGCGCAAGGTCACGGATGCCGGGCTGGCGCCGCGCAGTGCCGCCCGCCGCCTTTCCGCCCTTCGCCAGTTCCACCGCTTCCTCGTGTCCGAAGGACTGCGCACCGACGATCCGCTGGCCGCGATCGACGCGCCGCGCGTGGGCCGCTCGCTGCCCAAGATCCTCGCCGAGGACGAGGTCGCGGCCCTTCTCGCCGCCGCGCGCGCCGAAGAAGGGATCGACGGCGCGCGGATCGTGTGCGTCGTCGAGATCCTCTATTCGAGCGGGCTTCGCGTTTCCGAGCTTGCCGGCCTGAAGCTCGCCGCCCTCGCGCGCGACGGGCGTTTCCTCATCGTGCGCGGCAAGGGCGACAAGGAGCGGCTCGTGCCGCTGTCGGCACCCGCGCGCGACGCGATCGCGGCGTGGGTTGCCGCGCGTGCCGGCGACCCGGCCACCGCCAAGTCGCGCTACCTTTTCCCCACGTCCGCGGCAGCCGGCCACCTCACGCCCGCGCGCATCGCCCAACTCCTGAAGGCGCTTGCGGCGAAGGCCGGGATCGATCCGCGCCGGCTTTCCCCGCACGTGCTGCGCCATGCGTTCGCGAGCCACCTCGTCGACCGCGGGGCCGACCTGCGCGCCGTCCAGCAGATGCTGGGCCATGCCGACATCGCGACCACGCAGATCTATACGCATGTCGGCGGCGAGCGCCTGAAGCGCGTCGTTGCCGCCCACCATCCGCTTGCCCGCCGCCCGCGCTAGGGGCTAGATGGAAGAACGAGGCTCCGGTTAAGCTCCAGACCCGATTTCGCAAGGAATATCCGCACATGGCCGCGAAGAAGAAGCCCGCAAAGAAAGCTCCCGCCAAGAAGCCCGCGAAGAAGCCGGCGCCGAAAAAGGCCGCCGCCAAAAAGCCTGCGGCCAAGAAGGCGCCTGCCAAGAAGCCCGTCGCGAAAAAGGTCGTCGCCAAGAAGCCGGCGCCGAAGCCCGCCCCCAAGCCCGCCGCCAAGAAGCCCGTTCCCGCGGCGAAGCCGGCCCCGGCCGCCAAGCCCGCCGCCAAGCCGGCGGTCGTCGCGAAGCCCGCACCGGCGGCCAAGCCGGCGCCCGTCGCGGCCAAGCCTGCGGCCCCGCCCGCCCCGCCCAAGCCCGCGCCCAAGCTGCCCGTGAAGGGCCCCGGCGGCACGATGCTGCCCGACGACGGCGTGAAGCTCGATGCCAAGGTGGCGCCCGAGCACCTGCAGATCCTGACGCCCGAGGCACTCGCCTTCGTCGTCGAACTGGAGCGCAAGTTCGGCCAGCGCCGCCACGACCTGCTTGCCGCGCGCGTCGAACGCCAGAAGCGCCTCGACGCGGGCGAGAAGCCCGACTTCCTGCCGCAGACGCGCTCGGTGCGCGAGGGCGACTGGACGGTCGCCCCGCTGCCCAAGGACATCCTCGACCGCCGCGTCGAGATCACCGGGCCCGTCGACCGCAAGATGGTCATCAACGCGCTCAACTCGGGCGCCAACGTGTTCATGGCCGACTTCGAGGACGCCTCGACGCCGACCTGGAACAACCTGATCGAAGGCCAGATCAACCTGCGCGACGCCAACGCGGGCACGATCACGTTCAACGATGCGAAGAGCGGCAAGAGCTACAAGCTCAACCCCAAGCATGCGGTGCTGTTCGTGCGTCCGCGCGGCTGGGCGCTGCCCGAGAAGCACCTGATCGTCGACGGCCGCCCGATGTCGGGCGCGCTGTTCGATTTCGGCCTCTACTTCTTCCATAACGCGAAGCAGATGACGAAGAAGGGCACCGCGCCCTACTTCTACCTGCCCAAGATGGAAAGCCACCTCGAGGCGCGGCTGTGGAACGACGTGTTCCTCCACGCGCAGGAAAAGCTCGGCGTGAAGCGCGGCACGATCAAGGCCACCGTGCTGATCGAGACGATCCTCGCCTCGTTCGAGATGGACGAGATCCTGTACGAGTTGCGCGAGCACTCGGCCGGCCTCAACTGCGGGCGCTGGGATTACATCTTCAGCTTCATCAAGAAATTCGCCGAGCAGCCGAACTTCCTGATGCCCGACCGCGGACAGGTGACGATGACCTCGCACTTCATGCGCTCGTACAGCCAGCTGCTGATCAAGACCTGCCACCGCCGCAACGTCCACGCGATGGGCGGCATGGCCGCACAGATCCCCATCAAGGACGATCCGGCCGCCAACGAGGCCGCGATGGCCAAGGTGCGCGCCGACAAGGACCGCGAAGCCTCCGACGGCCACGACGGCACGTGGGTGGCGCATCCCGGCCTCGTCCCCATCGCCAAGGCGGTGTTCGACGACAAGATGAAGGACGCCAACCAGATCGCGCGCAAGCGCCAGGACGTGCACGTCGCCGCCGCCGACCTCGTGCAGGTGCCGGCCGGCACGATGACCGAAGCGGGCCTGCGGCAGAACTGCGCGGTGGGCATCGGCTACATCGAGGCGTGGCTGCGGGGC
>JAYRKO010000487.1:0-2708 GCA_041905745.1 Tagaea sp.
GAAGGACCGCCGTCGCCGTGCTCGGCTATCTCGCCAACCGTCTGCTCCTGATGATCCCCACGCTCGCGGGGGTCGCGGTCCTCATCTTCTTCATGCTGAGGGTCGTTCCGGGCGACATCGTCGAGGTGAAGCTGCGCGGCGACGGCGGCTCCGTCACGCAGGAAACGATCGAGGCCGAGCGCAAGCGCATGGGCCTCGACAAGCCGCTGGCCGTGCAGTTCGGCCAGTGG
Organism: Tagaea sp.; assembly: GCA_041905745.1. Classification (GTDB taxonomy): domain Bacteria; phylum Pseudomonadota; class Alphaproteobacteria; order CACIAM-22H2; family CACIAM-22H2; genus Tagaea. The sequence continues at coordinate 231 of JAYRKO010000487.1, forward strand.
ATGGTCGGGGTCGCCACGCTCGATCTCGGCAACTCGATGTGGACCGACCGGCCGGTGACGGAGGAGATCGGCATCCGGCTGGAACTGACGATCCAGGTCGCGATCATGGCCTCGATCATCGCCATCCTCGTGGCGATTCCGCTGGGCACCATATCCGCGCTGTTCCGCGACACGTGGGTCGACTACGTCGTGCGGCTGGTGACCATCGCGGGCCTCGCCGTGCCCAGTTTCTGGCTGGGCATGCTCATCATTCTGGCGCTGCTCTACTGGTTCAACTGGCTGCCGCCCATCACCTACACGCCCATCTACGTCGATCCGGTCGCCAACATCAGCCAGCTGATCTGGCCGGCACTTGCGGTCGGCTACCGCTATTCGGCGGTGGTCGCGCGCATGGTGCGCTCGTCGATCATCGAGGTGATGAAGGAAGACTACATCCGCACCGCGCGCGCCAAGGGCGTGTTCGAGAAGCTCGTCGTCTCCCGCCACGCGATGCGCAACGCCATGCTGCCGGCGATCACGGTCATCGGGCTCGAATTCGCGTTCCTCATCGGCGGCCTCGTGGTGACCGAGCAGGTCTTCAACCTCAACGGCCTCGGCAAGCTGTTCGTGCAGGCGGTCAGCCGCAACGACTTCACGCTGATCCAGTCGATCGTCATGCTGATCGCGGTCATCTTCATCCTCTCGAACCTCGTGGTCGACCTGCTCTATGCGTGGCTCGACCCGCGCATCCGCTACGGAGGGCGCTGAAATGGCCGGTGCCGTCACCCAGCCCGTCGTCAACTACAAGATCCGCAAACGCCGCCATCCGGTGCTGGAATTCGCGCGTGCGCAGCCGCTCGGCGCGATCTCGGGCGTGGCCATCTGCGTGATGCTGTTCGCAGGCGTGTTCTCCGAGCTCGTGGCGCCCTACGACCCGCTGGAGATCGATTTCGGCGCAATGCTGGCCGCCCCGGCGGCCGAGCACCTGATGGGCACGGATGCGTTCGGACGCGACATCTTCAGCCGCGTCATCTACGGCGCGCGCACGGCGCTGACGATCGGGTTCTTCTCCTCGCTGATCGGCTGCACGACGGGTGCGGTCGTGGGCGTCGCGTCGGCCTATTTCGGCGGGCGCATCGACATGGTCGTGCAGCGCTTCATCGACGTGATCCTCTCGTTCCCGATCATCGTGCTGGCGCTCGTCGTCGTCGCCATGCTGGGGCGCAACCAGATCGCGGGCGTGGACATCAACCTCGTCTTCGCCATCGCCATTCCCGTGATGCCCAAGGTGGCGCGCGTCGTGCGCGCGGCCGCCCTGTCGATCCGCGAGATGCCCTATATCGACGCGGCGCGCGCGGCGGGCTTCACGCACACGCGCATCATCTTCCGCCACATGGTGCCCAACGTGGCCGCACCCTTCCTCATCATGTTCACGGCCTACGTCGCGCAGGCGATCCTGCTCGAAGCCTCGCTGTCGTTCCTCGGCCTCGGCGTGACCGAGCCCACGCCCGCCTGGGGCCTGATGCTGTCGGGCAACGCGTCGGACTTCTACCGCGAGGCGCCGTGGATGATCCTCTTCCCCGGCCTCGCGATCTCCACCGCCGTGTTCGCGTTCAACCTGTTCGGCGACAGCCTGCGCGACTGGCTCGACCCGAAATTCAAGGTCTGACGTTGACGTTTCCCGGAATCGTCCTGTATTAAGCGAGCCATGGTCCTGCACACGATCCTTTCCTTGCGACGACGAACGCTGGGCGTTTGCCCCAGCGCGCGTTGATTCGCGTACGGATTGCCGGACCCAAGTCCCCGTAAAATCTGGCTTTTCCCGCGAGGCACGCGTCCCCCGACGCTCCCCCTGCATTCGCGAGTTGAAGTCCCATGTTCCACCTGACGACCGAGCGGCCCGACGACGGGCCCGCGATCGAAGCCCTTCTCGACAAGGCGTTCGGCCCGGGCCGGGAATCGAAGATCTCCTACCGCTACCGGCAGGACGTGCCGCCCATCGGCCCGTTGAGCCGCGTCGCGCGCGCCGACGCCGACGGCCGGCTTCTCGGCACGATCCGCTATTGGGAAGTGACGCTCGGCCGCGCGCATGCACTTCTGCTCGGCCCCATCGCGGTCGAACCGGAACTCAAGGGCCGGGGCATCGGCGTGGCGCTGATGCGCGACACGCTCGATGCGGCCGCGTGGATGGGCTATTCGCGCGTCGTGCTGGTGGGCGACATCGGCTACTACGCGCGCTTCGGCTTCGTGCCGGCGTCGCCGCTGGGCCTCGTCATGCCGGGCGAGAAGCCCGAACGGCTGCTCGCCTGCGCGCTGGCGAAGGACGCGTTCAAGACGGTCACCGGCACCCTCCAGCCGCGGAGGTCTCTTCGCGGCGGCGGATTGATCGCGGCGTGAGGGACCGTTAGCCTCGTCTCCCATGACGGGCTGGCAGTTCTGGATCGATCGCGGCGGGACGTTCACCGACATCGTCGCGCGGCGCCCCGACGGGCGCCTGCT
>JAYRKO010000488.1:0-2708 GCA_041905745.1 Tagaea sp.
CTTCGCCCGTCCGGCTCACCATAGTCGCCGTCCCATGCACCCCGTCCTCGTCCTCACGGCGAACCCCGCCGATCCCGTCCTCGACGATAACAGGCTCGCCGACCTCGCCGCGAGCCTCGGCGCGGAATTCGGCCTGAAGGCGCCGCCCGTATGGCTCGCGCGCGGCGTGGCCGCCGAGATCGCGCTGTCCGGCGGGGATTTCGCGCGCATCGCCGAGATGGCGCGCGCCGAGCTTGCGGGCCTCAAGGCCGACGCCAACGTCGTGCCGTCGGAAGGGCGCGCCAAGCGCCTGCTCGTGGCCGACATGGAATCGACGCTGATCGAAAACGAGATGCTCGACGACATCGCGCATCTGCTCGGCATCGGCAAACGCGTGTCGGCGATCACGCGGCGCGCGATGAACGGCGAACTGGATTTCCGCGCCGCACTGGCCGAACGCGTGGGCCTGCTCAAGGGCCAGCACGTGTCGATCCTCGAACGCGCGGCCGCCGGCATCCGTGCCGTGCCGGGCGCCACGACGCTTGCCGCGACGATGAAGGCGAACGGCGCTTATACGGCCATCGTCTCGGGCGGCTTCACGTTCTTCACCGCGCGCGTGCGCGCGGCCCTCGGCTTCGACGAGGACCGTTCGAACGTGCTGGAGATCGCGGGCGAGCATCTCGCCGGCACGGTCGCCGAACCCGTGCTGGGCCGCGAGGCGAAGCTTGAAGCGCTCGAACGGCTCGCGGGCGAGCGCGACCTCGATCTTTCCGCGACCATCGCCGTGGGCGACGGCGCCAACGACCTTGCGATGCTGGGCAAGGCGGGCTTCGGCGTGGCCTTCCGCGCGAAGCCCGCGGTGGCCGCGCAGGCCGCGATCCGCATCGAGCATTGCGACCTCACGGGCCTTCTCTACCTGCAGGGCTATCCGCGCGACCGCTTCGTGGGCTAGGTTTGCGGCCGATGGCCAAGCAACGTCTCATCGTCGGCATCTCGGGCGCCTCCGGCGCGATCTACGGCGTGCGCACGCTTGAGGCGGCGAAGGCGGCCGGCGTCGAAACGCATCTGGTGATGACCAAGACGGCGGCGATGACGCTCGCCTACGAGACCGACTGGACTGCGAAGAAAGTGGCGGCCCTCGCGGATGTCGTGCATTCGCCCGACGATCTGGGGGCCGCGATCTCGTCGGGCTCGTTCAGGACGCTGGGCATGATCGTCGCCCCCTGCTCGATGCGCTCGGTTTCCGAGATCGCCTACGGCAACACGACGGGCCTGCTGACGCGCGCGGCCGACGTGCAGCTCAAGGAACGCCGGCGCGTCGTGCTGCTCGCGCGCGAGACGCCGCTGCATCTGGGCCATCTGCGCGCGATGACGCAGGCGACCGAGATCGGCGCCATCGTGCTGCCGCCGGTCCCGGCGTTCTATTCCAGGCCCAAGTCCATCGCCGAGATCGTCGACCACACGGTGGGCCGCGCGCTCGACCTGTTCGGCATCGAGACGGGCCTCGTCAAACGCTGGGGCGAAGCCCCGCGCGGCGGCAAGAAGAAGCGCTAGCCGTCAGTCGGAGCCGCCGGCCGGCTCCATCTGGCTCTGCAGGTAGTTCGGCAGGCCGACCTTCGCGACCAGTTCGAGCTGCGTTTCCAGATAGTCGATATGTTCCTCGGTGTCGGCGAGGATGTGGCGCAGGATGTCGCGCGAGACGTAGTCCTTCGCCTCCTCGCAAACGCCGATCGCTTTCTGGAGCATGGGCCGCGCGCCGCGTTCGAGCGCCAGGTCGCATTCGAGCCCTTCGGGCACCGTCTCGCCGATCTTGAGCTTGCCGAGATCCTGCAGGTTCGGATGGCCTTCGAGCATCAGGATGCGCTCGATGAGCCGGTCCGCATGCTTCATCTCGTCGATCGATTCCTTGTACTCGTGCGCGGCGAGCTTGGCGAAGCCCCACTGCTTCCACATGCGCGCGTGCAGGAAGTACTGGTTGACGGCCGTCAACTCGTTGGTGAGCAGCCGGTTGAGTTCGGCGAGAACCGCCTTGTCGCCCTTCATGGCCCCTCCTTGCGCCCGCGCCGCACGGTCGCGACGTCGCGCGCCGTGGCGAGCCGGAGGAAGAGCGTAACGAGGCCGCCGCCCACTGCCAAGGCGACGACGATCTTGAGGGCGTTGAGGAGGCTCATTCGGCCGCGACCGGTGTGGCCTCGCGAAGGCGATGCATCCGTTCGCGGATTTCCGGAACGCAGCGTCCACAGCAGGGCTCGGCGTCGGCGGCATGCGCGAAGACCTCGCGCGGCGTGCGGCAGCCCGCGGCACAGGCCGCGTCGACGTCGCGCATCCGGATCCCGTGGCAATTGCAGACGAACATTCCGGCCCCGTCGTTGGGAACGGCAGGGACGATGGCAGAATTGAGAGTGATTATCAATAGCGATTTAAGCATCTGCCCTGAAACGAAAAAGGCCCGACGCCGTTGCCGGCGCCGGGCCCGTTTCGGGCGGTCTTGTGCGCCGATCAGCCGCGCGGTTCGACCGGCAGGCCCACGAAGCGCTGTTCGCCCGCGCGTTCCACCATGATCAGCACCGACTTGCGGCCCGCGGTGCGCTGTTCCTTGACTTTGTCCTGCACCTGCGCGGGCTGGGTGATCTCGGTCTGCGCGACCTCGACGATCACGTCGCCGGGACGGATGCCGCGCTCCTGCGCGACCGAGCCGTCGACGACGTCGGTGACGACGACGCCCTTCT
>JAYRKO010000489.1:0-2706 GCA_041905745.1 Tagaea sp.
CAGGCCGGCTGCACGGGCGCCAAGGCCCGCCTCGATCGTCCGGCCGCAGCCGAGGGCATGCACCCGCTGCTGCGCTGGATGGACAAGCTGCTTTCGCGCTGAGACCGGACACGCCATGCATCCCGCCTTCTCCGTCATCTTCTTCACGACCGCATCGGGCGCCGGCTACGGGGTCCTCTTCCTCGTCGCGATCGCGAACGCGCTGGGGCTCGTGCCCGCGTCGGGCTGGTTCGCGGTTGCGACGCTGGGGCCCGCGACGGCGCTGATCGTTTCGGGCCTGCTCGCATCGACCCTCCATCTGGGCCATCCGGAACGTGCGTGGCGCGCACTCACGCAGGTGCGCAGTTCGTGGCTGAGCCGCGAAGGTGTGGCGGCCGTCGCGACCTTCATTCCGCTCGGCGTGTTCGGCGTCGGTTGGGCGTTCTTCGGCCGCAGCGAAGGCATCCACGCGCTCGTCGGTCTTCTCGCGGCGTTGGGCGCGGCGGTCACCGTGTTCACCACGGCGATGATCTACCGTTCGCTGAAGACGATCCACCAGTGGCACAATTGCTGGGTCGTGCCGAACTATCTCGCGCATGCGCTGGCGACGGGCGCGCTGCTGCTTCATTTCGTCGTCCTCGCGTGGGGCACGCCGCAGCCGGCCGTCAGTGCGGTCGCGTTCCTTTCCGTGCTCGTCGCCGCCTTCGTGAAGACGCGCTACTGGCAGTTCATCGACACGACGAAGTCGGAATCGACGCCGGAAAGCGCCACGGGGTTGGGTGCGCGCGGCAAGGTCCGCCTGCTCGATTCGCCGCACACGACCGAGAACTATCTCCAGCAGGAAATGGGCTTCCGCATCGCGCGCAAGCACGCGGCGAAGCTGCGCACCTGCGTGCGCTGGTTCGCATTCGGCTTCCCGGCTTTCTTCACGTGCGTGGCGCTGCCCTTCGCGGGCAGTTCGCTCGGGGTCGCTCTCGGCGCGCTTTGCGTGATCTTCGCGCTCGCCGGCACGCTCGTCGAACGCTGGCTGTTCTTCGCCGAGGCAAAGCACGCCGTTACGCTCTATTACGGCGCGCGCGAGGTCTAGGCCGGCGCGCAGTCGAGCCGGCGGCGGATGTGGCAAACCGCCTTGCCGTGCGCCACGCAGAACGTTCCCACGAAATCGTGGACCGAGGCGGCCGTCGCCCGCGCGCGTTCGTTGGCCGCATCGAGGCGCGCGGCCGCCTCTTCCGCCCGGCGGCGCAGCTTCGCCTCGTCGAGCGTGAGCAGCTTTCCGTCCGCGAACACGACGCGCCCGCCGATCATCACCTTGTCGATGGCCGAACCCGATTCCGCGAAGACCATCTGCATCGTGGGGCTGCGCAGCGGCACGTAATGCGGCTGGTCGAGACGCAGGAACACGATGTCGGCCGCATGGCCCGGTGCGATGCGCCCCGTCTTTTCGAAGCCCAGCAGGCGCGCACCGCCCAGCGTGGCGGCATGGAACGCCTCGCGCGCGGTGATCCAGCGCGCATAGTCCGGCCCCTGCAATCGCGACAGGTATGCGGCCAGCCGCGCCGCCTCGAAGATGTTCTGCCCGTCGCCGGTGTTCGATCCGTCGGTACCGATGGCGACCTCGATGCCTGCGTCGAGCATTTCGCGCACCGCCGCTACGCCCGAGCCGAGGCGCAGGTTGCTTGCCGGATTGTGCGCGATGCGCCCACCGCGCGCGGCGATCAGGTCCATCTCCGCCCGGTCGATCCAGATGCCGTGCGCGCCGCTGAACTTCGGGCCCAGCACGCCCAGCGCGTCGAGATGCGCGGTCATGCTGCGGCCGTATTTCGCGCGCGCCAGCACGGCCTGCACCTTGGTTTCGGCAAGATGCGTCTGGAACGGGATGTCGAATTCGCGCGCCAGCTTCGCGCAGGCGGCGATGAATTCGTCCGAGCAGTGCAGCGGGATCGTCGGCGCGATGGCCGGCCGCACGAAATCGCGGTCGAACGGCCAGTCGGCCAGCAGCGGGCGGATATTCGCAAGGCTCGTCTCGAACGGCGCCAACGCAAGTGCGGCAACCGCGGCCCGCTGCGGCTCGGGGACCGCGTCGAGCAGGCCCGGCAGGGCCTGATAGAGCGTGCGGTCGGCCAGCATCGGCGCCACGACGGCACGCATGCCAGCATCGGCATAGGCTTGCGCCACCGCGCGCAGGCCCTCGGCCGAGGGTGCGGGAAACTCGACGAACAGGTCGAAGCTTGCCGTGCAGCCGCGCCGGATCATTTCCGCGGCCGAGAGCGCGGCGCTCAGATACTTGTCGTCGACCGTGCGCTGGCCGTTGATCGCGCCTGACGCGTTGAGGAACAGCTCCAGCGGCGCCCGGTCGCCGACGGCACCGCGCCCCAGCCCGCCATGCGCATGGGTATGCGCGTTGGCAAGGCCGGGCACGAGAAGCCGGTCGGACGCGTCGAAGACTTCCGCGTCGGGCGGCGCGATCGAGCCCGGCGGCCCGACCGCAACGACGAAACCGGCGGACACGAGGATGTCCGCCGGCTCGGCGCGATCCGTTTCGGGATCGAGAAGGCGCCCGCCCCGGAGGACGCGCGCACGGGGTTCGTTCAAGCCGTCAGTTCCCCAGATAGACCAGTTCGCGTTCGCCGCGCGGCGGCAGGAACTGGCGCGAGAAGATCTCGCCGGTTTCGGGCGTGCGGGAAAGACCGTAACCCGAAACCACGATGCCGATCGAGCGCTTCAGGC
>JAYRKO010000490.1:0-2704 GCA_041905745.1 Tagaea sp.
GCAGTTCCTGCTTCTCGGGGATCTTCAGCGCCAGATGCGAGGCGACCGTGTCGGCGAGCTTGCCGGGATCGTCGATCTGGTTGACCGAGACGAGGACCTCCGGCGGGATCTTGCGGTTGAGCTTGATATACTGCTCGAACTGGCCCACGACCGTGCGCATCAGCGCTTCCATCTCGGAAGCCGTGCCGGCCTTGTCGGGCATCGCCTCGGCATAGGCCTGGAAGAAATTCGCGTTCTCCGACCAGCCGGTGACGCGGGCACGCGCACCGCCCTCGACCAGCACCTTTACTGTGCCGTCGGGCAGTTTCAGAAGCTGCAGGACGGTGCCGATCGTGCCCACCGAGTAGATGTCGGCCGGCTGCGGGTCGTCCTGTGCGGCGTTCTTCTGGGCGACGAGCAGGATCTGCTTGTCGTCCTTCATCACGTCTTCGAGCGCCCGCACCGATTTCTCGCGGCCGACGAACAGCGGCACGATCATGTGCGGAAACACGACGATGTCGCGCAACGGGAGGACGGGATAGAGCGTGCCGCGGGGTTTTTCCATGGGTGCCATCTTTCCTAGTCGCCGGCCCGCGCGACCGAAGCCGCCCCGACGGGCGGCCGCGATCTGTCCGGATTATCGGCGGCCGGCCGACCGGCCGTACCGCACATGCAACAATTGGGTCCCGTCGGGCATCCGATCAAGGGCAACCGGTCAGGCGGACGTCCCGACCTGCGCCGGCGGACGCTCGCCGTGGACGTGCAAGGGCTTGGCGCGGCCTTCCACGACCTCGCTGTTGATCACGACTTCCTCGACGCCCGACATCCCGGGCAGTTCGAACATCGTGTCGAGGAGGATGACCTCCATGATCGAGCGCAGGCCGCGCGCGCCGGTCTTGCGCGCGATCGCCTTGCGCGCGACCGCGCGAAGCGCGTCGTCCGAAAAGGCGAGCTTGATGCCTTCCATGTCGAACAGCCGCTGGTACTGCTTCACAAGCGCGTTCTTCGGCTTCTGCAGGATGTCGACGAGCGCCTCTTCCGACAGGTCGGTGAGCGTCGCGACCACCGGCAGACGGCCGATGAATTCAGGGATCAGGCCGAACTTCAGCAGGTCCTCGGGCTCGACGTCCTTCAGGATCTGGCCGGTCGTGCGCTCGTCCGGACCGCGCACGTCGGCGCCGAAACCGATCGACGTGCCGCGCGAGCGGCCGGCGATGATCTTGTCGAGGCCCGCGAACGCGCCGCCGCAGATGAAGAGGATGTTCGTCGTGTCGACCTGCAGGAATTCCTGCTGGGGATGCTTGCGGCCGCCCTGCGGGGGCACGGAAGCAACCGTACCTTCCATGATCTTCAGCAGCGCCTGCTGCACGCCCTCGCCCGACACGTCGCGCGTGATCGACGGGTTCTCGGACTTGCGGCTGATCTTGTCGACTTCGTCGATATAGACGATGCCGCGCTGCGCGCGCTCGACGTTGTAATCGGCGGCCTGCAGCAGCCGCAGGATGATGTTCTCGACGTCCTCGCCGACGTAACCGGCCTCGGTCAGCGTCGTGGCGTCGGCCATCGTGAAGGGAACGTCGATGATCCGCGCGAGCGTCTGGGCGAGCAGCGTCTTGCCGCAACCCGTCGGCCCGACCAGCAGGATGTTCGACTTGGCGATCTCGACCTCGCTGCCCTTCTGGCCGTGCGAGAGGCGCTTGTAGTGATTGTGCACGGCGACCGAGAGCACGCGCTTGGCGTGGTCCTGGCCGATCACGTAGTCGTCGAGAACCGTGCAGATGTCCTTGGGCGTCGGCACCCCGTCGCGCGACTTGACGAGGGTCGTCTTGTGCTCCTCGCGGATGATGTCCATGCACAGTTCGACGCATTCATCGCAGATGAACACGGTCGGGCCCGCGATGAGCTTGCGGACCTCGTGCTGGCTCTTGCCGCAGAACGAGCAGTAGAGAGTGTTCTTCGAATCGCCGGAGGACTTGTTCATTCCTTCACCACCAGATCCGCGTCGCCCCGGGATCGGGACTCCGGACCTTTTTGGATGTTAGCCCCCGGCCGGCGCTGCGGCAACCGAGCCTGCCCCCGCCCGGGGATAAACCGAACGGGAACCCACGGGGAACGAAAGCGCACCTGCCGGCCGCACGTGCGGCATCGCGGCGATGCTTTACAAGCCGCGTGCCAGCCGGGCCTGACACGGCCCCTCAGGCGGCTTTGGCTTCTTCGGGCCGCGGCGGGCGCTCGACCACGACTTCGTCGATCAATCCGAAGGCCTTCGCCTCGTCGGGGCTCATGAACTTGTCGCGTTCGAGCGCCGCTTCGATCGCCTCGACCGGCTGGCCGGTATGGCGGACGTAAATTTCGTTGAGGCGCTTGCGCAGGTTCAGGATCTCGCGCGCCTGGATCTCGATGTCGGTCGCCTGACCTTGGGCACCGCCGGAAGGCTGGTGGACCATGATGCGCGAATTCGGCAGCGAGAAGCGCTTGCCCTTGGCGCCCGCCGACAGCAGCAGCGAGCCCATCGAAGCGGCCTGGCCGATGCACACCGTCGCCACGTCCGGGCGGATGTACTGCATCGTGTCGTAGATCGCGAGACCGGACGTGACTACGCCGCCCGGCGAGTTGATGTAGAGCGAGATGTCCTTTTTCGGATTCTCGCTTTCCAGAAACAGCAACTGCGCGCAGATGAGGCTCGAAACCGCGTCGTTGACGGGGCCGACCATGAAGATGATGC
>JAYRKO010000491.1:0-2697 GCA_041905745.1 Tagaea sp.
AATTCGACGAGACGGTCGAGGCCGATCTGCTGTGCGACGCCGACGAGCTGACGCGGTTGCGCGCGCATCTCGACCAGCAGCTCAGCAGCCTTCAGGGCGTCATCGCGCGGCTGGCGAACCGGCTGCAGCGCCGCCTGCTCGCGCGCCAGAGCCGCGCGTGGGAGTTCGATCTGGAAGAAGGCACGCTCGACGCCTCGCGCCTGGCGCGCATCGTGGCGAACCCGGCCTTCCCGCTTTCCTACAAGCGCGAACTCGACACCGAGTTCCGCGACACGGTCGTGTCGCTGCTGATCGACAATTCGGGTTCGATGCGCGGCCGGCCGATCACGGTCGCCGCGATGTCGGCCGACATCCTCGCGCGCACGCTGGAGCGCTGCGCGGTCAAGGTCGAGATCCTGGGCTTCACCACGCGCGCCTGGAAGGGCGGCCAGAGCCGCGAGCGCTGGCTTTCGCAGGGCAAGCCCGCGAACCCGGGCCGCCTCAACGACCTGCGCCACATCGTCTACAAGGGTGCGGATTCGCCGTGGCGGCGCGCACGCAAGTCGCTGGGCCTGATGCTGCGCGAGGGCCTGCTCAAGGAGAACATCGACGGCGAGGCGCTTTTGTGGGCGCATTCGCGCCTGATCGCGCGCCCCGAACAGCGCAAGATCCTGATGGTGATCTCCGACGGCGCGCCGGTCGACGATTCGACGCTGTCGGTCAATCCCGGCAACTACCTCGAACGCCACCTGCGCGAGGCGATCGAGTACATCGAGACGCGCTCGCCCGTCGAACTGCTCGCCATCGGCATCGGCCACGACGTCACGCGCTATTACCGCCGCGCGGTCACGATCGTGGACGCCGAACAGCTCGGCGGCACGGTCATGGAAAAGCTCGCCGAACTGTTCGACGAGGATACGCCCTCGGGCGGCCAGCGGCGTCGCGGCTAGAAACAACTTTTCCCTAACGGAGGCAATCGAATGCCCGTCGGTCGGTCCTTGCGCTTTCTCGCACTCGCCGGTCTGGCGCTTCTGGCCGCCTGCGCCCAGACGCCGCCCGCCCCGCTGAAACTCACCATCCTGCACACCAACGACGTCCATTCGCGTCTGCAGATGGTCAACGCGTTCGGCTCCAACTGCTCGGCGCAGGAAGCCCAGCAGAACCGGTGCCTCGGCGGCGTGGCGCGCATCGCGACGCTGTTCGAGACGAACCGGGCCGAGGCGCTCGCGGCCGGTCGGCAGGTGCTGATCCTCAACGGCGGCGACAATTTCCAGGGTTCGCTCTTCTACAGCCACTACAAGGGTGCGGCCGAGCTCGAGGTCAACAACATGCTCGGCTACGACGCGATGGCCATCGGCAACCACGAGTTCGACGACGGCCCGGCGAACCTCTCGCGCTATCTGCGCGGCGCCAAGTACCCAATCCTGTCGGCCAATGTCGACGCCGGCGCCGAGCCGGCGATCCGCGGCCAGTTCCGCGATTCGGTCGTGCTGGAGCGCGGCGGCGTGAAGATCGGCATCATCGGCGCCACGACCGAGGACACGCCGGAGATCTCCTCGCCCGGGCAGAACCTGAAGTTCCCGCGCGCGGAGGCCGTCATCGCGCCCATCGTCGCGCGCATGAAGGCCGACGGGGTGAAGCACATCCTCGTCGTCTCGCATCTGGGCCTGTTCCGCGACAAGGAAGTCGCGGCGGCGGTCGACGGCGTCGACGTGATCGTCGGCGGCCATTCGCACACGCTGCTCGCCAACGGCCTGCAGGGTTCCGAAGGACCGTACCCGACGATCCAGAAGGGCCCCTCGGGCCGCGAAGTGCCCATCGTGCAGGCGGGTTCGTTCTCGCGCTGGATCGGCCGCCTCGACGTCGATTTCGACGCCGAGGGCAACGTCGTCAAGGCTTCGGGCAATGCGATCGTCGTCGCCCAGTCGATCAAGCCCGATCCGGCCGTGCAGGCCGTGGTCGACCGGCTCGACGCGCCGCTCGTGCAGGTGCGCACGCAGCCCGTCGGTACGGCGGCCATTCCCTATGCGCTCGACGGCTGCCGCGCGCGCGAATGCGCGCTCGGCAACCTCGTGGCCGAAGCGATGCTCGCCGCCACGCGCGGTTCGGGCACGACCATCGCCGTGCAGAACGGCGGCGGCCTGCGCGCGGGCATCGCGGAAGGACAGGTCACGCTCGGTTCGGTGCTGACGACGCTGCCCTTCCAGAACAACGTGGCGACGCTGAAGCTCAAGGGCTCGGACCTCGTCGCGGCGCTGGAAAACGGCGTCTCGCAGGTGGTCGAGGTCGGCGGACGCTTCCCGCAACTCGCCGGCGCGCGCCTGACGTGGGACCTGTCGAAGCCCGTGGGCCAGCGCGTCGTATCGCTCGAAGTCCGCAAGGCCGACGGCAGCTACGCGCCCGTCGATCCCAACGCGATCTACAACATCGCGACGAACGACTTCATGCGGCGCGGCGGCGACGGCTACACGGTGTTCCGCGACCGCGCGATCGACCCGTACGATTTCGGCCCGGGCCTCGACGACGCGCTGGCTAACTATATAAAGTCCAACAGCCCGGTCCGCGTCCCGACGGACGGCCGGATCGTGAATCGCTGAACAACGGCAGGGAAAAGGAGCGCAACACATGCCCGACGACATCCGCCAAGACGACGCCCGGCACCGCAAGAGCCTCGAGCCCGATCCGATGCCGGTGGGCCGGCGCGGCTTCCTTGCCGGC
>JAYRKO010000492.1:0-2691 GCA_041905745.1 Tagaea sp.
TTCTGGCGCAGCCAGCCGGCCCACGCCTCGACCGTGCGGCGCGCGTCTTCGCGCAGGTCCGAGCGGTCGGAGTTGTAGTAGATGCGGTCGCCCACGCGCTGCGCGAGGTCTTCCTGGCTGCCCGGCCGGATCGAACCCGCACCGCCCAGCGCACCCGAACCGATGCCGGAACCCGAACCGGCGGGCGCATTCGCCACGGCCGGAACGCCACCCGAGCCGGTCACGCCGCCCGAACTGGACCCCGGCGTATCGCACGCCGCGAGCAGGGCAAGGGCCGCGACCGCGGCCAGAAACTTCGTGCGCATAATTCCATTTTCCTCCGGTTTGACGCCGCGCCTTTTCGCCCGCGAATCGGCGGCGAATCAACCTGCAATGCAAACGCGGCGGCGGCGCGACCGGATCGCGGCCGAATTGGGGCGCGTCAGTCGACGCGCACGACCACGCGGCGCAGCAGCGCCGAGGCGCGCTGGTCGGGCCCCAGCGCGTCGGCCGCACCGGCGCCGTAGGACTGGATCTGGATGCGGGCGGGCGCCACACCGCGCCCGATCAGGTAGGCGAGCACGGCACCCGCGCGCCGCTCGCCCAGCCGCATGTTGTAATCGGCCGAGCCGACCGCGTCGGTGTGGCCCTCGATCGTCACGCGCGCCTGCGGATTGCGGATCAGCCGGTCGGGCAGCTGCTCCAGCGCCTGACGCGCGGCGGGCGTCAGTTCGTAGCTGTCGACCTCGAAGAACACGAGATAGACGCGCGGATCCGGATCGGCCGGCGCACCCGCGCAGGCGGCAAGCGTCGAGGCAAGGGCGAGAAGACCGAACTGGCGGCGCGGCAGCATGGGCGTATCCGTCGGGGCTGGGTGTCGGGGCGTTCAAAAAAGAAAACGCCCGCCCGGAAAATCCCGGACGGGCGTTTCGATCATCGAGCGATCCGCGCGGCGGTTGCGCCGCGCGAGCCGGCTCAGTTGACCTGCATCACCGCGCGGCGGTTCTGCGACCAGGCCGCCTCGTTCGAGCCGAGGACCGCCGGGCGCTCCTTGCCGTACGAGATCGTCGCCACGCGGCGGGCGTCGATGCCCTGCGAGACGAGGAAGTTGCGGGCGGCCGTCGCACGACGCTCGCCGAGCGCGATGTTGTACTCGCGCGTGCCGCGCTCGTCGGCGTGGCCTTCGATCGTGACCGTGTTCTGCGGGTACTGCTTCAGCCAGGCAGCCCAGCGCTCGATCGTGCGGCGGGCTTCCGGACGCAGTTCCGACTTGTCGAAGTCGTAGAAAATGCGATCGCCGACGTTGCGGACCAGGTCTTCCTGCGAACCCGGACGCGGACCCGCGGCCGTGGCCGGGGCGGCCGCAGCCGAACCGGCGCCGGCGCCGCCCGTGGCGGCCTGGTTCTGCGGCTCGGAAGCGCACGCGCCCAGCAGGGCGACCGCGGCGAGCATGCTCATCAGCTTGAAGCGCATTTAATCGAACTCCTCTTTCTTCCTACCCACGTCTCGGGATGTGGCGTGACGGTTACACGTGTGTCCAGCGGTGGCGGGACCGCTTGGCTCGCAGTGCGCTAAACGCGAAATGCGCAGGCGTCATACCAAAAGGCAGTCGCCGGGCGCATGGACCGTTTGTCGCAATGCGTGCGCCGAGAAGTGGGCCCGCCTTGGCAAAACCGTGCGGAATATATCGGCCGAGTCCTTACAAATCAAGGTCTGTCAAGGCAGTAGCGGGGACCACGCGGGGTCCGAACCGTCGGCCGGCGTGAGGATCTCGCGTTCGTTGTAACCCGTTAGATCGATTGAGAAAAGTCGCGGACTGCCCCCCTGCCCGCGGGCATCCGTGGGACCTTGGCGAAAATACATCACTACGCGACCATTCGGCGCCCAAGTGGGGGCCTCGACGAGGAAAGCGCGCGTCAGCAGCCGCTCGTCCTGCCCGGTCGGGCGCATGACGCCGATATAGAATTCGCCTTCCGTCTGCTTGGTGAAGGCGATGAGATCGCCGCGCGGCGACCACACGGGCGTCGAATAGCGGCCCGTGCCGAAGCTGATGCGCTGCACCGCCTCGCCGCCCGCCGTCATCGTATAGAGCTGCTGCGTGCCGCCGCGATCGGAACAGAAGACGATGCGCTGGCCGTCGGGCGAATAGGACGGCGAGGTGTTGATCGACGGATGGTTCGTCACGCGCAGCACCTGGCGCGTGCGCAGATCCATCGAATAGATGTCAGTGTTTCCTTGCTGGGCCATCGACATGATCACGCGGTTGCCGTCCGGCGAGAAGCGCGGCGCGAACGTCATGCCCGGGAAATCGCCCACCACTTCGCGCTGCCCGGTATCGATGTTGTAGAGATAGACGCGCGGACGAAGGATCGAGGGATTGTTCGCCTGCTGGACGTAGGCGAGATACGTGATCTCCTGCGCCGTCGGCGAAAAGCGCGGCGTCAGCACCAGTTCGCGTCCGTCGGTCAGGAAACGGTGGTTGAAGCCGTCCTGGTCCATGATCGCGAGGCGCTTCGTGCGCCGCTGCGCGGGTCCGGATTCCGAGATGTAGACGACGCGCGTGTCGAAATAGCCGTCCTCGCCCGTGACGCGCTTGTAGACCGCGTCCGAGACGATGTGCGCGATGCGCCGCCAGTTGGCGGCCACGGTCGTGTAGACGCGGCCCTCCATCTGGCTTTCGCCGTAGACGTCCCACAGGCGGAACTCGACCTT
>JAYRKO010000493.1:0-2680 GCA_041905745.1 Tagaea sp.
GCGTCGATCCGCTGCTGTCGGGCGCCCGCGCGATGCTGGTCGGCAATCGCCGCTACAAGGTCGACCCCGAAACGCTCGCGGACTGGGTCGAGCCGCTTTTCAAGGACGAGACGCGCGCGCGCCTGCGTCTGGTGACCTGCTATCTCGCCGATATCGCGTGGAGCGAGCATCCCGACCATCGCGGCGACATCGCCTATCGCCGCGCGCTCTACATGCCGCTTGCCGGCATCGACCATCCCGGCCGCGCATACGTGGCGCTGGCGCTCTACGCGCGCTACGAAGGCCAGCCCGATCCCGCAAGCACGCGCGAAGCCTGGCACCTGCTCGACGAGGCGGCGTTGCGCGAAGCCTATCAGCTCGGCCTGGCGTTGCGCGTCGCATACCGATTGACGGGCGGTGCCGCCGCCGTGTTCGCCAGATGCCGCCTGCGTCTGACGTCGAAGGAAGTCGTGCTCGACGTACCCAAGCGCATGGCCGGAATGATCGGCGAGGTCGTCGGGCGGCGGCTCGACGCGCTTGCGCAGGCTCTCGACAGGAAACCCGGGATCAAGCTTCGCTGATGGCCATTTTCGTCCGAAACGCGGCGGCGTTCGCGGCCGTCCTGCTTGTCTGCGCATGCGCGGCGGCGCCGCGCGGGCCCATCGAGCGGTACATGTCCGTCATCGATCCCGGCGGAACCTCGCCGCGGCCGGCGATCGTGCTCGTTCCGGGCTGCGACGGGGCGGGCGGCAATGTCAGCTATGCGGCCGAACGCATGGCCGGCGAGGGCTTCGTCGTGCTGACGCTCGACTATCCGGCCGCATACCGCCGCGACGGCGGCTGCACGCCCGCGCGCACGGCCGAGATCGCGGGCGACGTCGTGCGCGCCACAAACCGTCTGCGCGATCTTGCCGACGTGGACCCGACGCGCATCCATCTCGTCGGCTGGGCCGAGGGCGGGGCGGGCGTGATGCGCGCGCTCGCCGATCCGGATCTTGCGCGCGCCGCCGACGCGCGCTCGGCCGCGACGCTCTATCCGATCTGCGCGGCGCTCGGCGGGCAATGGCGGATCGGCGTGCCGTTCCTGATGCTGCTGGGCGAGAGCGACCGCGTCGCGCCCGCGCAGACCTGCATCGCGCTCGCCGAAAATGCGCCGGGTGCCGATCGTGTGCTGGCGATCCGCTATGGCGGTGCCGGCCATGCCTTCGACGTGCCGCAGCAGGCCGCCGGCGCCAACGATGGGCGCCTTCGGGACGCGGCCCTTCAGGACATCCGGATCTTCTTCGGCGCGCCGGCATCGTCGCGCCCGAACCCGACGCGATAGGCCTGCGGCGTTGCGCCGATCTGGCGCAGGAATGCACGGCGCATCGTTTCGGGCGATCCAAAGCCGCATCGCGCGACGACGGATTTGACGGAGAGGGACGTCGTCGCGATCAGTTGACGCGCTGCCTCGACCCGGATCCGTTCGACCGCGCGCGCCGGCGTAAGACCGGTCTCCTGCCCGTAGCGGCGCACGAAACTCCGCTCGCTCATGCCCGCCCGGGCGGCCAATGCCGGCACGTCGAGCCGTGCGCGCAGATGCCCCGCGATCCAGCCGTGCAGGTCCGCGAACCGGTCGCCGCCCTGCAGCGCCAATGCGGCGCTGAATTGCGCCTGGCCGCCGGGCCGTTTCAGGAATACGACCAGATCGCGCGCCACCGCGATGGCCGCCGCATGGCCGATGTCGGCCTCGACGAGTGCGAGCGCAAGGTCAATACCGGCGGTGACGCCGGCCGAACTCCAGATCTTTCCGTCCGCGACGTAGATCGGGTCGGGCTCGACCTTCGCCGCCGGGTGAAGTCGCGCCAGCGCGTCGCAATCGCTCCAATGGGTGGCGACCCGCCGACCGTCGAGCAGGCCGGCGGCGCCGAGCAGGAACGCGCCCGTGCAGATCGAGACCACGCGCCGCGCATCGCTGGCGCGGTTGGCGATCCAGCGGACAAGTCGCGGCTCTTGCGCAGCGGCGTGGACGCCGCGCCCGCCGGAGACGACGAGCGTGTCGACAGCCTGTCGCGCCGTCGGCAGGCATCCGCATGCGACGGCAAGCCCGGCGGTCGACGCGACGGATTTGGCGAGCGCGACGGTCCGGACGCGGTAGGGCGCAGGATGCCCTTGCCCGGCAGCCCAGTCGTTGGCCGACGCGAAGACCTGCAAGGGGCCGGTTACGTCGAGCAGCTGGAAATCCGGGAACGCCAGGAATTCGACGGTTCGGGCGCTTGGCGGAAAGCGAGGTATCTTTGGCATTTCCGCCAAGGCTATCCGAACTAGTCTTCATCGCTCAAGGAGATCGACGATGGCCCTCGAACTGCGCCCCAACTGCGAATACTGCGACCGCGACCTGCCACCCGACGCCGTGGAAGCGCGGATATGCTCGTACGAATGCACATTCTGCGCGGACTGCGTGTCCCGCGTGTTGGGCAACGTGTGCCCGAACTGCGGCGGCGGCTTTGTGCCGCGTCCGATCCGTCCGGCAACCGAATGGCGGCCGGGCCTGTCGACGGCCAAGCGGCCGCCGTCGACCAAACGCGTCCATATCTGCTATTCGGCGGCGGAAATCGCCGCACACAGCGCGCGCATCGGGGCGATCGCGCCGGAAAAGCGCTGATCGCATCAGAGCTGGAGAAGGACGATCTTCTTGTTCTTGAGCGTGAAGGCGAGCTTG
>JAYRKO010000494.1:0-2665 GCA_041905745.1 Tagaea sp.
GCGTTGCAGTTCGACGCGCCCGCGGCCGAGCCGCCGGCGCTGGAGGGAGCGGGACGATGACGAGGGCGACGGCGTGCGTGCTTGCGGTCGCGGCAGCCCTGCTGGCCGCGTGCGGATCGGACGAGCCGCTGCGCGGTCCGGCACCCGCACTGCTGCGCGCGATCGAGCGCATGTCCGACCAGGATTTCGCCGTGCCGCTCGACGGCGGCACGTCGGCGCTGCTTCCGGTCTTCTCCGACAAGAAGCTCGTCGATGCGCACGCGGGCGTGAAGCGCGCCGTGATCGGCATCCAGGACCCGGCGCGCAACGCCGGGATCGTCTTCGACGCGCTGAAGGCCGCGGCGGGCGAGGGCGAGGCGACGATGATCCTCGTGCCGCAGTTCCTCGCGGCGCAGGACGCCGAGAAGCACGGGCTGGGACCCGAGTTCGTGCGCTGGACGATCGAAGGCTGGCGCGAGGGCGGCAATTCGCGCCCCGCCAACCTGCGCGATACCGGCCAGCTTGTGTCGAGCTTCACGGTGCTCGACGCGCTCATCCTCTATCTTTCCGATCGTTCGGCGTTCCCCGACCTCGCGGAGATCGTCTTCGTCGGCTACGGGCAGAGTGCGCGGACGGTGCAGCTCTACGCGGCGACGGCCAAGGGCCTCGGCGCCGCCGTCGCGGCCGGCGTCCGGACCCGCTTCGTCGTCGCCAATGCCGACACCTTCGTCTATTTCGACGACCGCCGGCCGGGCCGCGGCGACACGCCGTTCGCGCCGATGGAGCGCGAGCAGTGCCCGGGCTTCAATCTTTGGCCCTACGGGCTCGGCGTACCCGCCGTCTACGCCTTCGGCCTGAACGGCCCCGATCTCGCGCGGCAGTACGCGGCGCTCGATGTCGTCTATCTCGTCGACGAGCGCGATTCCGATTCGGTCGATCGCGGCTGCGAAGCGCGCGCGCAGGGCCGCAACCGGCTCGACCGCGCGCAGACGTACGTGAAATATCTCGCCGTCGCGACGGGTGGCGAGCCCGCCGGCCATCGCGTGGTCGCCACGCGCGGTGCCGGCGCCGGCATTGCGGGCCTGCTTTCGGGCGCGTGCGGCCGTTCGGTGATCGCCGGCGGCGGCTGCTGACGCTTCAGGTCCGTTCGCCGATCCAGGCCGCCATCCGCTCGACGAGTTCGGGCGGCAGATCATTTTCGAGCGTGCGCGCGAGATCGGCGAGCGTGACGGCCGCCAGCCGGTCGCGCCAGGCCCTGTCGGCGTCCCACATGACGCGCGCGATGGCGCAAGGTTGCGTGTTGCGCCGGCCGGGCAGCCGGCAGGGATTGTTCGCGCGGATCTCGGTGCAAGCGAAGGACGACGCCTTGCCTTCGACCGCTTCGACGATGTCGAGGAACGTCACGGCCGCGGGCGCGCGCGCGAGGCGATAGCCGCCGGCGGGGCCGAGCGTGCCTTCCACGATCCCCGCCTGCGACAGGCCCTGCAGCGCCTTGCCGAGATATTCCTTCGGCACGCCGTGCAGTTCGGCCAGGTCCTTCGTCGACAGGAAGCGCCCTTCGGGCAATCCCGCCAGCACGGCGCAGCAATGCAGCGCCCATTCGACCTGGTTGCGCAGCTGCATCAGGAAAGTCCGGCCTTGTCGAGGCCGTAGGCAGCGTCGCGCGAGCCGGGCGCCACGCGGAAGGCCACGCTCGCGCGGTTCCAGCCGTTGATGGCCATCACCGCGAAGGTGAGCTCGGCGAGACCCGTTTCGCCGAACTGCGCGAGCGCATCGGCATAGAGCGCGTCGTCGACGCCGTGTTCGCCCAGCCGCGTCAGCGCCTCGGCCCATGCGAAGGCGGCACGTTCGCGCGCGTCGAAAAGCGGGCTCTCGCGCCAGATCGCGACGTGGTGCAGGCGAAGCTCGCGCTCGCCCGCGATCTTCGCCTGCTTGGCGTGCATGTCGAGGCAGAAGGCGCAGCCGTTCATCTGCGACACGCGGACGTCGATCAGGTGGCGCAGCTTCGGATCGATGGCCGCCGTCTTCGTGGCCATGCTGAAGGCGAGGTACTTCTTGAAAAGCTCGGGTGCATGTTCGGCGTAGTCGATGCGGGCGGCGGACATGGGGGATCTCCTTGTACGGACTCGACTAATTAAGGATATTTCATATCCGTAATCAGTCGAGTCCTGATTTCGCGAGCAGGAACAGCTATTTACTTGTTCGTGAGTTTCAGCTCGATGCGCCGGTTGCGCCGCCAGCCGGCTTCGTCGTCGCGCTCGTCGATGGGCTGGAACTCGGCCATGCCGGCGGCCTGCAGCCGGTCGGCGGGCAGGCCGTTGGCGATGAGGAACCGCACGACGGAGATGGCGCGCGCCGAGGAGAGTTCCCAGTTCGACGGGAAATCGCGCGTGGCGATGGGCCGGCGGTCGGTGTGGCCGGTCACCTGCAGCACCCAGTCGATGTCCTTCGGGATCTTCGCTGTCACGTCGCGCAGGACCTCGGCCAGCTTCTGGAGCTGCTTGCCGCCTTCAAGTTCGATGGTGGCCGCACCCGAGGCGAACAGGACTTCCGACTGGAAGACGAAGCGGTCGCCGACCACGCGCAGTTCGGACCGGTTGCCCAGCGCCTGGCGCAGACGGCCGAAGAATTCCGAGCGGTAGCGCTGCAGGTCTTCCACGCGGCCGGCAAGCGCGAGGTTGAGCCG
>JAYRKO010000495.1:0-2665 GCA_041905745.1 Tagaea sp.
GGATGCGGACCGTCCCGAAGCCGCCGTGGTTGTAATAGTGGAGATCCGAGCCGCAGATACCGCCCATGCCGATGCGCACCTGCACCTCGCCCGGACCCGGCGGACGCGCGTCGAGCGTGTCGAGGCGCAGGTCCTTCGGTGCATGGATTACGACGGCGCGCATGGATCCTCTCCCGTTTGCGTCAACCGCCCCAGATCTCGCGGGCGATCTCGACGATCATTTCAAGCTTGTGCCACTGGTCGTCCTCGGCGAGCAGATTGCCCTCCTCGGTCGACGCGAAGCCGCACTGGGGCGACAGGCAAAGCTGGTCGAGCGGCGCGAATTTCGCCGCCGCCTCGATGCGCCGCTTGATGTCGTCCTTCTTTTCGAGCGTACCCGTCTTCGTCGTGACGAGCCCCAGAACGACGAGTTTTCCCTTCGGCAGATGGCGCAGCGGTTCGAACCCGCCCGACCGTTCGTCGTCCCACTCCATGAAGTAGCCGTCGACGTCGATCTCCTCGAAGATGAACTTCGCGACCGGGTCGTAGCCGCCCGAAGCGACGTGGGTCGACATGAAATTGCCGCGGCAGGTGTGCGTGGTGATCGTCATGTCGGCCGGGCGCTGCTTCGTGGCCGTATTGATCATCTCCTTGTAGCGGCGGATCAGCAGGTCGGGATCGTCGCCACGCTCCTGCAGCATCCGACGCTGGCCGGCGTCGCAGAAGTAGGAAAGACTCGTATCGTCGAGCTGGAGATAGCGGCAGCCGGCTTCGTAGAAGGCCTGTACCGCCTTGGCATATGCGTTCGCCAGATCGGAATAGTATTCCTCGAGATCGGGATAGAGCCCCGGATTGATCTGCTTGCGGCCGCCGCGATAGTGCAGCATCGAAGGCGACGGGATCGTCATTTTCGCGACGCGGTCAGTGGCGCCTTTCAGGAAACGGAAATGGTCGAGATGCGGATGCTTCGAGAACCCGATCTTGCCGGTGACCTGCGGCGATTCCGCCCGAGTCTGGACGCCCGCAAACTGGATGCCCTTTTCGAGCTTGATGCGCGTGATCCCGTCGAGATTCCACAGGAAGTCGTAGTGCCACCAGGATCGGCGGAACTCGCCGTCGGTGACCGCCTGCAGGCCGATGTCTTCCTGCCGTTTGACGATCTTCCGGATCTCGGCGTCTTCCACTTCGCGCAAGGCGTCAGCCGAAATCTCACCCTTCTCGTGCCGCGCGCGCGCGTCGCGCAGCGTTGCTGTCCGCAGCAGGGAGCCAACCATGTCCGCACGGAACGGCGGGCGCTTGCGGGCGAGGCTTTTTCCGGCGGCTGGCGACATTTCTTCCCTCTCGCTGTCGGCGTTGTCAGGCGTGCGAAGCGACGCTCAAGTGGCGCTCCAGCGCGGCGGCATCGGTCAGAAGATCGGCGCTGGCCGACCGATGAACGATGACACCGCGGTCGAGGACGATGGCGTCGTCGGTCATCTTAAGGATCTTGCGCGCCTTCTGCTCGACGACGATAGCAGAAAGCCCGTCCTCGCGCGTCAACCGTGAGATGGCGGCCAGAAGTTCGTCGACGATGATGGGCGCCAAACCCTCAAGGGGCTCGTCCAGAAGGAGGAGGCGCGGATTGAGCATCAGCGCACGGGCAATGGCCAGCATCTGCTGCTCGCCGCCCGACAATTGTCCGCCGAGGTTCCGGCGCCGCTCAGCAAGGCGCGGGAACATCGCGTAAGCGGCCTTCATGTCCCACCGTCCCGGCAGCGCAACCGCCGTCAGGTTTTCCTCGACCGTCAGGGACTTGAAAATATTGCGCTCCTGCGGCACCCAGCCGATCCCCGCCCGCGCGCGCGCTTCGGGCGGTGCCGATGCGATATCGATGCCGGACAGGACGATGCGCCCGCTTCGGTGGCGCGTCGCGCCGACGATCGTGTCGATGGTCGTCGTTTTGCCGGTCCCGTTCCGGCCGAGAAGGGCGAGCGATCGCCCCTCACCCAGCGAAAAGGAAAGGCCGTTCAGGACGACCGCTTCGCCATAGCCGGCGACGACGCCTTCGAGGACGAGAAGATCAGCCATCGGTCGCCTCGCCGAGATAGACCTCGCGTACGCGGGAATCGGAAGCGATCTGGGCCGTTGTCCCTTCGAGGAACATCGCCCCCTGCACGAGGACGGATATCTTCTCCGCAAAAGAAAAAACGAGGTCCATGTCGTGCTCGATGAGAAGGATGCTCACGTCGCGCGGCAGCGACGCGACGATCGCGAGAATTTCGTGCCGTTCCCCTTCCGGAACGCCGGCGGCCGGCTCGTCGAGCAGCAGCACCTTCGGCCGCGTGGCGAGCGCCAGCGCAAGTTCGAGCGCGCGCTGCTTGCCGTACGGCAAGCGGTCGCTGCGTTCGCCCATCGCGTCGGCAAGACGCAGACGTTCGAGAATGTCGGCGGCTTCGTCCAGGATCTCGGGCATGTGCGCGATACGGCGCCACAAGGCAGTGCCCGCGCCGGTGCGTTGGGCGACCGCCAGAGAAACCGCCTCGAGCGGCGACATCGACGCGAAGAGCTGATTGATCTGAAAGGTGCGCGCAAGGCCGAGACCGACGCGGCGGGCGATCGGCTCGTCCGTCACGTCGCGCCCATCGAGGACGACCCGCCCTTCGGTCGGCGTCAGCACGCCCGTCATCAGGTTCACGAGGGTCGTTTT
>JAYRKO010000496.1:0-2650 GCA_041905745.1 Tagaea sp.
GCAGGCACGGTCCCATGGCATCGACGAACGAAATGAACGGCGCGGAAAGTCTCGTCCACACGCTGCTGAAATCCGGCATCGACACCTGCTTCGCCAATCCCGGCACCAGCGAGATGCATTTCGTGGGCGCGCTCGACCGCATCGCGGGCATGCGCTGCGTACTGGGCCTGCAGGAAAACGTCGTCACCGGCATGGCCGACGGCTATTCGCGCATCGCGGGCAAGCCCGCCTGCACGCTACTGCATTGCGGACCGGGCCTCGCCAACGGCATGGGGAACCTGCACAACGCAAGGCGCGCGCGGGCAGGGGTGGTCAACATCGTGGGCGACCAGGCGACGTTCCATCGCGCCTACGACGCGCCGCTGACGGCCGATACCGAAGGCATGGCGCGCACCGTGTCGCACTGGGTGCGCACGACGATGCGCGCGGCCGACGTGGGCCGCGACGCGGCGCTGGCCGTGCAGGCGGCGCGCGCGGTCTCGGGCCAGATCGCGACGCTGATCCTGCCGGCGGACGCGTCGTGGAACGCGGGCGGCGTCGTGGCCGACCCGCTGCCCCCGCCGCCCGCGCCGCCGATCGATCCGCTGGCCGTGCAGAACGCCGCGCGCATCCTGCGCGCGAACCGGAACGTGCTCATCCTCCTTGCCGACCGCGCGGCGCTCGCACCTTCGCAAGCACTGGCCTGGCGCATCGCACAGGCGACGGGTGCGCGCCTGATGGCGGGCTTCTCCAACGCGCATGCGGCGCGCGGGCGCGGGCGGCTGGCGCTCGAACGCGTGCCCTACGCGATGGATCAGGCGATCGCCGCACTCGCCCCGTACGAGCACATCATCCTCGTGAACGCGGCACCGCCCGTGGGCTTCTTCGCCTATCCGGGCAAGCCGTCGCTCCAGCACCGGCCGGATGCGCATCTGCACGTGCTCTCGCGCTTCGATCAGGATCCCGCAGCCGCGTTGCAGGCGCTCGCCGACGAACTGGGCGCGCCGCCGGCCGCCATTCCCGATCCCGGCCCGCGGCCGGAGGTGCCGCGCGGCGCCGTCACGCCCGAAGGACTGGCGCTGACGCTTGCCGCCACGATGCCCGACGACGCGATCGTCTCGAACGAAAGCGTTTCGTACGGCCGCGATCTCTACAAGCTCACGCACGCGGCACCCGCGCACGACTGGCTCAACCTCGCCGGCGGGGCCATCGGCGACGGACTGCCGGTGGGAACGGGGGCGGCCGTCGCCGCCGGCGGCAAGCGCCGGGTGATCGGCCTGCAGGCGGACGGGTCGGCGATGTACTCGCTCCAGTCGCTGTGGACGCAGGCGCGCGAGAGGCTGCCCTGCACGACGATCCTGCTCAACAACCGCAAATACGGAATCCTGATCGGGGAGTACAGGAACGTCGGCGCGGTGCCCGGTCCGACGGCGATGGGCATGCTCGACCTGTCGAACCCCGATCTCGACTGGGTGAAGATCGCCAACGGCATGGGCGTGGCGGGCGCGCGCGCGACCACGCTCGAAGGGCTCGGCGATCTCATGCGGCAGAGCTTCCGCGAGCCGGGCCCGTTCCTCATCGATCTGGCGATCTGAGCGAGTTCTCCTCCCGTTCGCGCAAACCGGCGGAAATCCGCCGTTTTCCGGCAGTTCCGAGGCGCCGAGGGCGCAGAATTGTCATACGGGCGCACTATCGTGGCGGGATCGAAGGAGGGCGAAAGATGCTTCGCAATCTCGTCGCGGCACTGCTGGTGGGGGCCGTCAATCTGGGCCTCCTGTTCGTGGCGGTCGAAGTGGGCTTCGCGCTGCGCCACTGAGCGCCGGCACCGGCGCGGTTGCATCCACGCGCGCCATGACCCAACCTTGCCGCGATCGAAAATCGCGGAGAGGCGGGTTGCATGAAGACGATCCGGATCGGCGAGGTGACCATCACCTCGATCGTCGAGCGCGACGGGCCTTGGCGCCGGCCGGTCGACATGTTCCCGGCCTACGATCCCGAAGTCGGCAAGGCGCATCTCGAAACGATCGAGCCGGAGACGTACGACGCCGCGTCGGGCCGGATGGTCATCACCTACCAGACCTTCGTCGTGCGCACGCCGCGCCATGTCGTTCTCGTCGATACCTGCACGGGCGACCACAAGGGGTATCCGCCGCCCCTCGATTTCGACAAGACGCCGTGGCTCGACAATTTCCGCAAGGCGGGCCTGACGTTCGAGGACGTCACGCACGTCTTCTGCACGCACCTGCATTTCGACCATACCGGCTGGAACACGCGCCTCGTCGACGGGCGCTGGGTTCCGACCTTTCCGAACGCCAAATACATCTTCCACAAGGACGAGTACGCGCACTGGGAACAGGCCGCCAAATCGGCACCGGCCGCGGGTCCGCATCCGGGCACGGTGTGGACGTACAACTGCCGACCGGTCGTCGAGGCGGGGCAGGCACTGCTCGTCGACAGCGCGTTCGAACTGGACGACACGTTCTCCCTGACGCCCACGCCCGGCCACACGCCGCGCCACGTGTGCGTCAACATCCGCTCGCAGGGCCAACGCGCGGTCGTCACCGGCGACATGATGCACCACGCGCTCCAGGCCCGCGAACCGGAATGGTCGACGATCTTCTGCCACGACCGCGCCGAGGCCGCGCAGTCGCGCCGCTCGTTCCTGTGCCGC